>CAKMQM010000203.1:0-3833 GCA_927911615.1 uncultured Xylanimonas sp. | reverse complement strand
TCGAGCTGCACGGGACTGGTGAATCGTCGTGAGTCCTGGCTCCAGGTGGCTCATGAGGAACCGTGTCATCGAAACCGATGACCGAGACGTCGCCCGGGACCGACAGGCCGAGCGATGAGATCGTGCGGATGGCGCCGAGGGCCTGCAGGTCGGAACCCGTGATGATTGCCGTCACGCCGCGCTCCAGGAGGGCGTGCGTGTAGGCGGCCGCAGCCTCGTACGTGTAGAAAGTTTCTTCGATGATGGGGGAGTGGTCCCCGATCAGCTCGCCCATGACCTGCGTGAATGCCTCGGCCTTGCGCAGGGCCGGGACGATGTGCGTACGGCCGGTGAGAAGTGCGATTCGCGTGTGGCCCAGCTCGTGCAGGTGAGTGACCGCGGCGCGAATACCGAGGGAGTCCCCGGTGGAAAAGTCGGGGGCCGGGACCTCCGGGCGTGCGCCGTTGATCGTGACGAAGGGGATGCCGCGTGCGGCGACGTCGTGGTAGGGGGAGAGATCGGACAAGAGGTCCGCATGCCTGCCGGAGACAAAGATGAGCCCGCTGACGCGGTGATCAATAAGTGAGGAGAGGTGGTCGAACTCGGACGTCGCGCCCGGCGTCTGCGTGCGAATGAGGGCGATGCCGCCCGCGCGCGAAATCTCCTCCTGGAGGTGGTGTGCGAAGGAGGCGAAGATCGGGTTCGTGAGTTCGGGCACGATAACGCCGATCGTCGGAGTGCTGGGCGTGTGCTCGCTGGGTGGACGGTCGTAGCCCAGCTCATCGATTGCCGTCAGGACCCTGCGGCGCGTGTCTTCGGAGACCTGGCCGACGCCGTTGAAAACGCGTGAAACAGTTGCGGTCGATACGCCCGCATGGGCCGCAATGTCGGCCATGCTTGTGCGATTTTTGGTCATCGGCTCAACGCTCCTTTGGGTGTCCGAGTGCAGCTGTTTCCCTACAAATGTAACAGCTTGCACACAATTGCGAAAATTGTTGCAGAAACAAAATAGGGCGTATTACAGTGACTCTGTAGCAGGTCGCTGATGGAGGCGACCCGCCTGAACAACACAGGAGTAATAATGCGACGTGGCATCGCAGCGCTCGGCGTCCTCGCGGCAGCTACCGCCCTGGCCGCCTGCAACAACGGCACGACCTCTTCCTCGACCTCCTCGGACAGCGCGAACACCGACGCTGTGGCGACCCTGACGATCTGGGCGGACGACACCCGCTTCTCCCAGGTTCAGCACCTCGCCGAGGACTTCACCACCAACACCGGCGTGAAGGTCGACGTCGTGCAGAAGTCCGAATCCGACATGGATACCGAGTTCACCACCCAGGTGCCCACCGGCAACGGCCCCGACCTGATCGTCATGGCCCACGACAAGCTCGGCGCGCTCGTCGCTAACGGCGTCGTCGCCCCCGTGGACCTGGGTGAGGCCAAGTCCAAGTTTGCTGACGTCGCCGTCAAGGCCGTCACCTACAACGGCCAGACCTACGGCGTTCCCTACGCCGTTGAGTCCGTCGCCCTGGTGCGTAACAACGCGCTTACCAAGGATGAGCCCAAGACGTACGACGACATGATCGCCTCCGGCAAGACCGCCGGCGTCGAGTACCCCTTCATCATCCAGATGGGCGACAAGGGCGACCCGTACCACTTCTACGGTTTCCAGACCTCCTTCGGTGCCCCCGTCTTCAACACCAACGCTGACGGCGAGTACACCTCCGAGCTGGCTATGGGCGGCTCCGGTGGCACCGACTTCGCCAACTGGCTGAAGGCTCAGGGCGACGCGGGCGTCATCTCCCCGTCCATCACGGGCGACATCGCCAAGCAGGCCTTCCTCGACGGCAAGGCTGCCTACACGGTGACCGGCCCCTGGAACGTCGCCGCCTTCCGCGAGGCCGGCATGGACGTCTCCGTCCTGTCGATCCCCTCTGCTGGCTCTCAGGCTGCCCAGCCCTTCGTTGGTGTCCAGATGTTCTACCAGAGCGCCAAGTCCGCCAACCCGGTCGCCGCCAAGCAGTTCTTCAACTACCTCGCCACCCCCGAGGCTCAGGAAGAGATGCAGAACCTTGGTGGTCGCGCCTCCGCGATGCCTGAGGTCTCCGCCAAGTCGGATGACCAGGACATCAAGGACTTCGCGAAGGTTGCCGAGTCCGGCGCTCTCGCCCCCGCGATCCCCGCGATGGGTTCCGTCTGGAACTACTGGGGCCAGACCGAGGCCAACATCGTGAGTGGCACCGAGACCCCGGCCGAAGGCTGGGCGACCATGATCACCAATATCAACAACGCGATCGCTCCAAGTGATCGAACCCGCCGGTTGCATAGCGACTGGCACCCCGCTCGCCTGAGGCGAGCACCCAGCCTCGCACCCGCCCGCGTCCCACGCGGCGGGCGGGTGCGAGGCCCACAAAACGCTCGCGCCGCAGTGCGGTGCACTCGCACCTCACGGTGCTTTCCGACCCGCCGCCAGGCGGGTATCGTCGCAATGACGCGCAAACCGCGCACGTGTGGAGGACACGATGTCTGAGCCAGCGAAGGCTACAGCAAAGAAAAAAGAGGGGCGCACAGCCTCGCACGCTAGTGAAGTGACCAGGCCCGGTTTCTTCGTCAAACTTGTCCTGATGATGCTCATCGACGCCCTGGGGCTCTACGGCATGTTCACCGCCTACCTGGTGAAGTCCTGGACGGTGCTCGCCGTCCTGGCCGTCCTGATCTTCGCCCTGAACTGGGTCTACTTCTCCAAGCGGATGATCCCTGCGAAGTACCTCGTTCCGGGCATGGTCTTCCTGCTCATCTACCAGGTCTTCGTCATGGGGTACACGGGCTACGTGTCCTTCACGAACTACGGCCAGGGCCATAACTCCAGCAAGGATGACGCCGTCGCCTCGATCCTGCAGGCCTCCGAGCAGCGCGCCGAGGGTGCGCCGAGCCTCCCCGCCGCTGTCGTTGAGGACAGCAGCGGCCTCGGGCTCGCGGTGGTCGACACTGCGACGGGCACCATCCGCGTGGGTGACTCCGAGACCCCGCTGCACGAGGTGTCCGGCACGTATGCCGCCGGCGCGATCAGCGCGGTCGACGGTTACAAGGTCCTGACGCTCGCCGATATTCTCAAGCCCGAGGTGCAGCAGAAGGTCTCCGCCATCAAGGTTCCGGCCTCCGACGACCCGAACGACGGCAGCTACCGCAGTGATGATGGGTCGACCGCCTACCTGGCCAAGTCCCGCTACAACTACGACGAGGCCGCCGACACCCTGACCGACACGACGACCGGCGTCGTCTACACGGCCAACAACAAGATCGGCGCCTTCGTTGACGCCGACGGCAATCAGATCGAGCCGGGCTGGCGTGTTTTCGTCGGCTTCGACAACTACATGAACATGTTCGCCCGCGGCGACCTGGCCGGTCCCTTCCTGAAGGCCCTGCTGTGGTCCTTCGTCTTCGCCGCAGCATCCGTCCTGTCGACCTTCGCGCTCGGCCTGATCCTGGGCCTCGTGTTCGCAGACAAGCGCATCAAGGGTCGTAAGATCTACCAGTCCCTCATGATCCTGCCCTACGCCTTCCCGGCCTTCCTGGCTACCCTGGTGTGGAAGGGCATGCTCAACACGGACTTCGGCTTGATTAACCAGGTGCTGCTCGGCGGAACGAAAATTCCGTGGCTGACGGACGGAACGCTGGCGAAGTTCTCGATCCTGGGCGTGAACCTGTGGCTGGGCTTCCCCCTACATGTTCCTCGTCTGCCTGGGTGCCCTGCAGTCCCTCCCGGGTGACGTCGAAGAGGCCGCGAAGATCGACGGCGCCTCGGGCCTGCGCACCGTGTGGTCCATCAAGCTGCCGCTCGTGCTGCAGTCCAC
>CAKMQM010000202.1:0-4408 GCA_927911615.1 uncultured Xylanimonas sp. | reverse complement strand
CCGCATCGCCTGGCACCGGCGCTGGTTCCGCGCCGCTTTGGCAGATTGATCACGGGACGAGGTGGGGGGCCTCGTCCGTGATCATGCGTCACTTGTCAGCGTCTGCGGTGTCGTCGCCACCAGCGGGGGCCGAAGCCTCGTCCGCGGGGGCGGCGGTCGCCTCAGCAACCTCCGCGCCCTCGACAGCCTCGGTGTTCTCGGACTCGTCGGTCTCGTCCTCGTCGCCCGAGTCGGAGTTGCGGGTGATCGCGATGATGCGGTCGCCGTCGTCCGGGCGGGCGAAGATGACGCCCATGGTGTTGCGGGCGGTGGGTCGCACGTCGGAGGCGTTGACCTGGACGAGCTTGCCGGACTCGGTGATGACCATGACGTCTTCATCGGGTCGCACGACGAGGGCGCCGACGAGGCCGCCGCGTTCGTCGACGAGCTTGCCGACGCGCACGCCGAGGGTGCCGCGCGACTTGGTCGGGTATTCCTCGACGGGGGTGCGCTTGGCGTAGCCGGATTCGGTGACGATCAGCAGGTCGGTGTTCTCACGCGGGACCTCCATGCTGAGCAGTTCGTCGTCGCCGCGGAACTTCATGCCGCGCACGCCGGACGTGGAGCGGCCCATGGAGCGCAGCTGGTCGTCGGTGGCGGTGAAGCGCACGGCCTGGCCGTCGCGGGAGACGAGGATGAGGTCTTCGTCGGCCATGATGGTCTGTGCGGAGACGAGCTCGTCGGGCTTGCCGTCCTCGTCCTCGCGCAGGTTGATGGCGATGATGCCGCCGGAGCGGGGCGAGTTGTACAGGCTCAGCGGAGTCTTCTTGACGAGGCCGCGCTTGGTGGCCAGGACCAGGAAGTCTGCGTCCTCGTAGGTGCGGATCGCGAGGACCTGCGCGATGTGCTCGTCGGGCTGGAAGGCCAGCAGGTTGGCGACGTGCTGGCCCTTGGCGTCGCGACCGCCCTCGGGGATCTCGTAGGCCTTGGCGCGGTAGACGCGGCCGAGGTTGGTGAAGAAGAGCAGCCAGTTGTGCGTGGTCGTGACGAAGAAGTGTTCGACCACGTCGTCGCCGCGCAGCTGGGTGCCGCGCACGCCCTTGCCGCCGCGCTTCTGCGAGCGGTAGTTGTCCGTGCGGGTGCGCTTGGCGAAGCCGTCGCGGGTGATGGTGACGACGACGTCCTCTTCGGGGATGAGGTCTTCCATCGACATTTCCCCATCGAAGGGGAGGATGCGGGTGCGACGCTCGTCGCCGAACTTGTCGACGATCTCGCCGAGTTCGGCGGAGATGATGGCGCGCTGACGCTCGGGCTTGGCGAGGATGTCGTTGAGGTCGTCGACGCGGGCCTTGAGTTCGGCGTGCTCGTCCATGATCTTCTGGCGCTCGAGGGCGGCCAGGCGGCGCAGCTGGAGGGCCAGGATGGCGTCGGCCTGGATGGCGTCGACGTCGAGCAGCTCGATGAGGCCGGCGCGGGCCTCGTCGACCGTGGGGGAGCGGCGGATGAGGGCGATGACCTCGTCGAGGGCGTCGAGAGCCTTCAGGTAGCCTTCGAGGATGTGCAGGCGCTCGAGGGCCTTGCGCAGGCGGAACTTCGTGCGGCGCACGATGACGTCGATCTGGTGGTTGATCCAGTGGCGGATGAAGCCGTCGATCGACAGGGTGCGGGGCACGCCGTCGACGAGCGCGAGCATGTTGGCGGAGAAGTTCTCCTGCAGGCTGGTGCGCTTGTAGAGGTTGTTGAGGACGACCTTGGCGACGGCGTCGCGCTTGAGGACGATGACGAGGCGCTGGCCGGTGCGGCCGGAGGTCTCGTCGCGGATGTCGGCGATGCCGCTGATCGCGCCGTCGCGCACGAGCTGGGCAATCTTGTCGGCCAGGTTGTCGGGGTTGACCTGGTAGGGCAGCTCGGTGACGACGAGGCACTGGCGGCCCTGGATCTCCTCGACGTTGACGACGGCGCGCTGCGTGATGGAGCCGCGGCCGGTGCGGTAGGCGTCTTCGATGCCCTTGTGGCCCAGGATGGTGGCGCCGGTGGGGAAGTCGGGTCCGGGGATCAGCTTGATGAGCGCTTCGAGGAGCTCTTCGCGGGACGCGTCAGGGTGCTCGAGGGCCCATTCGACGCCGCGCGCGAGCTCGCGCAGGTTGTGCGGCGGGATGCGGGTGGCCATGCCGACGGCGATGCCTTCGGAGCCGTTGGCCAGCAGGTTCGGGAAGCGCGCGGGCAGGATGGTGGGTTCCTGGTTGCGGCCGTCGTAGTTGTCCTGGAAATCGACGCATTCTTCGTCGATGTCGCGGACCATTTCCATGGCCAGGGGCGCCATCTTGCACTCGGTGTAACGGGGTGCGGCGGGGCCCAGGTTGCCGGGGGTACCGAAGTTACCCTGGCCTGCGACGAGGGGGTAGCGCAGCGACCAGGGCTGCACGAGGCGCGCGAGGGCGTCGTAGATCGCGGCGTCGCCGTGGGGGTGGTAGTTACCCATGACCTCGCCGACGACGCGGGAGGACTTGGAGAACGAGGAGGTGGGGCGGTATCCGCCGTCATACATGGCGTACAGGACGCGGCGGTGGACGGGCTTGAGGCCGTCGCGCACGTCGGGCAGGGCGCGCCCGACGATGACGCTCATGGCGTAGTCGAGGTAGGAGCGCTGCATCTCCTTTTGCAGGTCGACCTGGCGGATGCGCTCGGTGTCCGAGATGTGCCGCGCGTCAGTAGTCTGCTCGTCGCTCACGTTTTTCCTTACGTTGTTTCTGCTCGATCAGGCCCGCCCGGTACGAGGCCGGGGCTGGGCTGGTCGCGGGTGATGTCAGATGTCGAGGAAGCGCACGTCGGTGGCGTTGCGCTGGATGAACGTGCGGCGTCGTCGACGTCGTCGCCCATGAGGATCGTGAAGGTCTCGTCGGCGTCTGCGGCCTCGTCGAGGGTGACCTGCTTGAGGATTCGGCTGGCCGGATCCATGGTGGTCTCCCACAGTTCGTGGTCGTTCATTTCGCCCAGACCCTTGTAGCGCTGGATGCCGCCTTCCTTGGGCAGGCGGCGGTTCGCGGCGGCACCGGCGGCGAGCAGTTCGTCGCGTTCCTTGTCGGAGTATGCGAATTCGTGCTCGGCGTTGGTCCACTTGATGCGGTACAGCGGGGGCATGGCGATGAAGGTGTGGCCGCCCTCGATGAGGGGTCGCATGTAGCGGAAGAGGAGGGTCAGCAGCAGCGTGGCGATGTGCTGGCCGTCGACGTCGGCGTCCGCCATGATGACGATCTTGCCGTAGCGCAGCTTCGAGATGTCGAAGTCTTCGCCGATGCCGGTGCCGAAGGCGGTGATGAGGGAGCGGATGGTGTCCGAGGACAGGGCTCGGTCCAGGCGCGCCTTTTCGACGTTGAGGATCTTGCCGCGGATCGGCAGGATGGCCTGACGCTCGGGGTCGCGGCCGCCGACGGCAGAGCCGCCTGCGGAGTCACCCTCGACGATGAAGATTTCGCACTCGGAGGGCGTGCGTGAGGAGCAGTCGCGCAGCTTGCCGGGCATGGAGGCGGATTCGAGGACACCCTTGCGGCGGGTGGCCTCGCGGGCTTGCGGGCGGCGACGCGGGCGGCCTGGGCGGCCTGGCCCTTGTTGATGATGGCCTTGGCGTCGGCGGGGTGGGCGTCGAACCAGTCGGTGAGCTTGGAGTAGACCTGCTGCTGAACGAAGGTTCGCGCTTCGGTGTTGCCCAGCTTGGTCTTGGTCTGGCCTTCGAACTGGGGTTCGGTGAGCTTGATCGAGATGACGGCGGTCAGGCCTTCGCGGACGTCGTCACCGGTGAGGTTGTCGTCCTTGTCGCGGATGATGCCCTTTTCGCGGCCGTAGCGGTTGACGAGGGAGGTCAGCGCGGTGCGGAAGCCCTCCTCGTGCATGCCGCCTTCGGTCGTGTTGATGGTGTTGGCGAAGGTGTGGACGGACGAGGAGTAGGCGGTGGTCCACTGCATGGCGATTTCCACGCTCATGGTGCCTTCGTCGTTTTCGGCTTCGAAGTCGATGATCTCGTTGTTGATCGTCTCGGACTTCTTGGCGGAGTCGAGGTATTCGACGTAGTCGCGCAGGCCGTGCTCGTAGCAGTAGGAGACGGTGCGGTGGCCCTTGGTCTTCTTGTCCGAGGCCTCCTCGCCGCCGGCGATCTCGTCGCCTTCGTCGGTGGCGAACTCGCGCTCGTCGGTCAGGGTGATGCGCAGGCCCTTGTTGAGGAAGGCCATCTGCTGGAAGCGCTGACGCAGGGTCTCGAAGTCGAATTCGACGGTCTCAAAGATCTCCGGGTCCGGGTAGAAGACCTGGGTGGTGCCGGTCTCGTTGGTTTCTTCGCCGCGCTCGAGGGGGGTGATGGGGGTACCGCCGTTGGCGAACGACATGCGCCACACGTAGCCCTGGCGGCGGATCTCGGTGTTCACGCGGGTGGACA
>CAKMQM010000201.1:0-8650 GCA_927911615.1 uncultured Xylanimonas sp. | reverse complement strand
CGACTCGCGCGTGAGCGAGCTCGTGACGTTGACGGTCTGCTCGGTGACCGTGAAGGTGCTAGTGCCGCTCGGTCTCGTTCGTGGCCGGCGGCAGCACAGGGTCGCGCGCGTCGATCGTCGCCGCGTAGTCCGTCAGCGCGGTCGGGGTGGCCGGTCCCGCGGCGGCGTCCTGCCCGTGGTCGTGCCCGTGGTGCGCGTGGCTGCCCGAGGCCGAGGATCCTGAGGAGGACGAGGACGTGCCCGTGGCCTTCACGTGCAGGGTCATGCCCATCTCGCGGTGTCCGGGCAGGGAACACCAGCCCTCGACGTCCCCGGAGATGACGCCGAGGTCCAGCTCCTTTGTTTCACCCGCGGCGAGCGATCCGGAGGATACGCCCGTCTCGAACACCAGGTCGTGGCGCTGGTCACCCGAGTTCGTGAAGTCGATGATGAGGCGGTCGCCGACCGGCACCTCAATGTGGTTTGGCGTGAACGCCATGCCGTCGACGCCCACTGACACGCGGGTCGTGTGCCCGGTCGGCGTTACCGACGAGGCCGTGGTCCCGGTCCCCGTTCCCGTGCCCTGCGTCGTGGGCGCGGACGGGTTGGACAGGAAGATCGCCAGCGCGAGCGCCACGACGGAGACGACGCCGACGATCGCTCCGGCCGTGCGGCTCACGGGTGAGTGATCGCCCGCAGGACTCATGCGCAGCTTGGGGGTTCCCGTCGTGGGGCCTTTCGGGGCGGGGGTCTTCGGCTTCTCGCCTCCCGACGACGGCGAAGCGGACAGGTTCAGGTCAGCCACGGCGGCCTCCTTGCGTGGTGGGGGATGAAGCGACGGCACGCTTGGCGCGCGCCTGGGCCACGCCGCAGCGGGCCATGAGGACGATGTCAACAAGGTAGGTGGCCAGCAGGACCACCCACGCGGCGATGGTGAGGCGTTCGGCGGACGTTCCGCCCAGGGACGCGACGGCGAGCGCGAGGACCGAGGCCACGTTGCGAGCCGCCTCCCGGATGGGTGCCCCGGCCTCGAGCACGCCGACGCCGACGCGCACCGCGGACGGACCGCCGCCGATGACGACGGGCATCAGGTAGGTGAGCGCGCCGACGAAGAGCTGGCCCAGCCCGGCCGCGCCGAGGATCGGCATCCATGCGAGGAACGCCGAGCGTAGGCCGGTCGCGTCCGCCGCCTCGAAGGCGCGCAGGGACGCAGCGGCGCCAGCGACGAGAATCCATGTGGCACCCAGCATGAGGGACCACGCGCCGTATTCGGCGGGGCCCTTCGTCAGCGCCACGCGGACCAGCGGAACGCCCACGCCCAGGGCGGCGGCACCCACGACGACGAGGAGACCCACGGAGGCAACGCGCATTGAACCGGCCACAGCGCCCGTGCCGGCGACGAGAAGCGCGGCCACCCACATGGGCAGGGCGCTCGTCGCGAAGGACACGGCTCGCGGATCCATGCGCGTGCGCATCGCGGTCGGCCCCAGCGTCACCAGGGTCCCGCCCATCGTCAGGCCCACCCATCCGGCGACACCCGCCAGTGCGTGGGCGACCGTCAGACGATCCCGGGCCTCGGCCAGCCACGCAGGAGCGTCCGCGTCGAACATCGCCGCCGTGACGAAACCGGCCAGCGTCGCGCCGACCACCAGGAAGAACGCGGCCGCGATGTAGTAGCGGATGATGACTGCGAAGCGCGAGGCCAGGCGCTCGCGGGAGGCGGTGAGCAGCGCCCACCCGTGCCAGGCCGCGATCGCGCCGACAACGGTCGCGCCCGTGACGGTCGCGTGCCACAACCCCGACCACATGCCGCCGATGAGGAGCAGCAGGGACAGATTAAACGCCGTGATGCGCACGGTGTTGTCGCGCCCCGCGCGCCGGTCGTCCGGGGCCAGGTGAGCGAGCGCGCGCGTGAAGTACCAGGACCACTGGAAGATCCCGTTCGACAGGACGCCCAGGGTCACCAGGTGGATCATCGTCCACAGGTTCTGCGGGATGCGGCCTCGAGCGACGATCGTGACCGCAGCGGCGATCGCCGCCACGCACATCCAGACGGAGGTCGCGCGATCGGTGCGCGGAACGCGAGGCTTGTTCATCGGGCCTCCCGAGCATTGGCGCGCGCCCGGCGAATCGTCACCGTCAGCGTCGTGGCGATGAAGAGGAGCATGCCGACGACCCCGAGGGTGCCGCCCAGGCGCCACGGGTAGGCGGCCTCGCGCGCGCCCGCGAGGAGACGCAGCAGGAGGGAGACCTGCAGGAATGCGAAGGGGACCCACATGGCGACGTGGTAGGGGACCTCGCGGCGGGCGACCGCCGGGATGATGACGGGTGCGTGGGCCAGCAGCATCGAGACGACGAAGCCGATCGTGATCGCGTGGACGCCGGCGTCGTAGCCGTATCCGTCGAAAGCGGGTGGAGCGATGACCCACATCAGCGCCGGCACAAGCGCCCACGCGTAGCCGCTCAGCATGCACACAGCCGCCAGGCGAGGCAGGCCGCTCATGCGCACGGTGCCGCGCGCGACGTCGTGCCACGCGGTGTCCGCCATGAGAACGCCGAGCGAGAGCCCGATTAGCGGGTATCCGATCGCGGGGGAGTAGAGTGCGACGGTCAGGCCCACCATGAGGGCGGCGCTCTCGGCGGTGATACGCCGCTCGGTGGAGCCGGACGCGAAGGCGAGGCGCGCAAGCTCGACGCGCTCGCCGACGATCGTGACGATCAGGAAGGCAAGCCACCAGGGCACTGCGCGCGGCGTCTCGAGGCCTCGCCACCACAGGAGGATGCCGCCCAGGCCAATGAGGGCGCCCATCAGCTGGATGAGGACCGCGTGGGTGGCCTGCCGGCGCGCCCACACGTAGCAGTAGATCACCGTCAGCAGCGCCATGCCGAGGGTGATCAGAAAGCCGGGCATCATCCGCTCGGGCGCGAATCCGGGCAGGTGGGCGGCCAGGTAACGCGGAATCGGCAGGTTCGCGAGTGTCGCGCGTACGCCCTCGTTCAGGGAGATGACGACCGCACTGATGCCGCCGGCTCCGGTGAGCAGGGGAGCGGCGTACGCCCATGCTCGACGCCTGTCGGACTGCAGGGCGACCGCGCGCTCGAGGCAGATCGCGGTGCCCAGGAACCCGTAGATCATGAGGAGTCCGTGCACGTCCCCAGGCTCGTCGAAGCCACGGGGGCGAGTGCCCCCAGGCGCACGAGGGAGGCGTCCAGTCCCGCCAGGAGCGCGATGCCCGCGAGGAGCAGGAACGCGAGGCGGCCGACGGGCAGCCGGGGGATGGGAGGCCTCGTCGTCGCTATCGACGAGGCCTGGGCTGGCGCATCCGGTCCCGCGTCGCGTGCGGGTGGGCGGGATGCCTCGCTCATGTGGGCTCCTGGAGTCGGTGGGCGTTGCCGGTATTCCCATGTGGGGACAGTGCCAAGGTAGCGGCCTTGCTCGCACTTTTCTAGGGATAAAAACGGTGAAATTGGATGATGGGCTACAAGAACAATTCGGGGCGCAGCTATGGTGAAGCGGTGCGCCGCCGATATCCATCCGGTAATATTGTGTGTGTCACTGGTCAGTATTCAATGGAGTCAATGATGAGCGATCTGTCCTTTGTTGCGGGTGAGTTCCCGAAGCTCGCCGCGACCTCGCGTGAAACCGCAGACGCCGTCCGGGCTGCACGCCCGGAAGGAGGGGCGAGTGCGTTCGCCTCCGCGATGCCCGGCGCTAACCTGGCCTCACCCATGCAGGCAGCCGAAGAGAAGCTCGCCGATCAGTGCATGAAGACCAGCGCGAGGCTTGAGGAATGTGCCGACTCGCTTGAGGCCGCCGAACGAGACTTCATCGCCGCGGAGGAAGAGAACGGCCAGCTCATCGGCTCGATCGTCAACGGCGACGACTGCGGTCACTCGGGTCCGGGTGGCGGCCGAGGCGATCGCAAGAACCCGCGACTGGTTCCTCTTCCCTCACCGATCGACGGAGGCAATCCGCCTCAGCGCGGCCCGCGTCTTCCCGGTGACCCGGGCAAGCAGAGGGGAGGTCACCACCCGGGCGAGGGGACTCGTGGCCACCGCCGACCGAGCCCCGGCACCGGTCGGCCGAAGGTCGAGCCCACGCCCTTTAACCCCGTCGGTCCGCTCAAGCCCTTGGATCCGATCATCACAGGACCGACCGGTCCCCGCCCCCTTCCGATTCCTGGCATCGAGCTTCCCAAGGTGCCTCCCGTGAAGCTGCCCAAGATGGGAAATCCGAACCCGGGAGTGGATCCGATCCCGGGATTCAATCGCTTTAGCGCAGAACTCGGAGGGCAGTCGTAACAATGAAGTGGTCTGATTTCCTGCAATGGGAGGGCTCGTCCCTCAGCCAGCAAGCGCAGGCATACGAAAAGAGCGCGCAGTCTCTCAGGAGTGCGTCTGAGAGTCTTCAATCCAACGTGAACTCCCTGACCGGTCAGGGGAACACGGTTGATGCTGCCCGTCGCGCGATGTTGAAGCTCTGTGCGGAGGTTGACAAGCAGGAAGCAAAGCTCAAGGCTCTCGCGAGCGTCCTCAGCGAGGCCTCGGAGGGTGCTGAAACGGTTGGAACGGCCGCCAGGAAACTCGACGGCACCGCCGCGAACCACTCCCTCCATATTGGGGCGGATGGATCCGTTCAGTACGTGGGGCCGCACAACGTGTCTCCGGCCGATGCGGTGACGATCAAGAAGAACATGAAGATCGTGTCGCAGCAGGTTGCCGCGATCATGGAAAAAGCGACGAGCGTCGTCCAGAACACGCAGAGCAAGCTCGCGGCCCTGGGCGGTGGAGCAAGCTCCTACGCGAATGGGTCAACCAAGGGAACACGAGTCCCGAAGAAGAACCTGAAGCTGCCGCCCAAGGGAGCCTCCGAAAAGGAAGTGGCCAAGTGGTGGTCGTCGCTCAGCGACGCCGAAAAAGAGCAGATGATCAAGGCTCACCCCCAGGAGATCGGCAACCTCAACGGCATCGACGGAACGTCGCGTAACAAGGCGAACCGCATTTACCTGGAGGACGCCACCGAGCGCGAAGAGAAGAAGCTCGAGCGCCTCAAGCAGCGCTATGGCCCGAATCCCTCGCGCCGTGAGCGCCAGGAGCTGGAGCTCGTCGAAGAGCGTGTGAAGGCGCTCCATAATGTCAAGGACACGATCGATCGGGAGGCGAACTGGCCGAAAGGGGACGGAATACAACGCCAGCTTCTCAGTCTGGACACCTCGGGCAAGCACGTCACTGCAGCTGTCGCCCAGGGCAACGTCGACACGGCCGCTCACGTTGGTGTGGTCGTTCCTGGTCTGTACTCCAACGTCGCCGAGAACTTGGACGACTATGACAAGCGTGCGGGCATCATGCGAGAGAACGTTCAGAAACACGCTCCGGGCGAGGGGGTTGCGATCGTTTCCTACCTTGGCTACGAGGCGCCCCAGAACCTCGCAGAGGTAGCGGACATTGGCTACGCCCGGAGGGGCGCGGATAAGCTGTCCGGATTCCTCAACGGCCTGGACGCGTCGCGCGAAGCCGGCCCGGCGGGCGACGCGCACATCAGCGTCGCCGGTCACTCCTTCGGGTCGACGACCGCCGGCATCGCGCTCACCAAGGTCAATCCCGGTGTCGTGGACGACCTCATCCAGTTCGGTTCTCCGGGCTCGGGTGTCCAGGATGTCTCCGAGTTCAAGCTGGAGAAGGGGCACGCCTGGGTGAGCGCCACGGACTACAAGCAGGACATGGTCCAGGGCATAGGAGACGACGGTCGATTCGGAAAGGATCCCAACAAGATGCCGGGCTACAACCACCTGTCCGGCGATGTTGGCGACGAAATCGACAAGTCGCAGCCCTATCCGTTCCAGAAGCACGGTGGGTACTTCAACGATGGGAGCAAGGCGCTCGACGATATCTCTCGGGTCATCGCGGGCCGAGGTAAGAAGTGAGGCGCCCGCTCGTCGGAGCGCTCGCGGTTGTTCTAGCAGTGGTGTGCGCCTCGTGCGTACCGTTCGGAGGAGGAAAAGGAATGAATCCGGAACAGAAGGAAAGCCTGGAGCGGGCCTCATCTCTTGAGTCTATTGAGGCGTTCAAGCGAGACGTGGAGCCGGCGATCATTCGTGCGCGCGATACGCTGATGACGCGTGAGAACTACCGCAGCTACAGCCGCAACGATTACATCTATCGTGTCGATGTCGGTGACCAGGTTCTGTTCTCGATGGTGTCGCGTACGTACAATTTCGAAGAACGTGATCCTGCCCGGGTGCGCGCAGCATTTGACGCCGAGCTGAAGCCCCTCGGTTTCGATTTCCGTGAACACGTCTATGAGGATGACGGCCGTGGCAGTGACACGGTTCTCGCCTGGACGAGTGAACGATACGGAGCGACCGTACACATCATGGTGTCGGGTATTGGGTTGACAATGATGGACTATTACACGGGTGATCTGCGCAGCGACGGAACGTCCGCTAATCCCCAGGAACTGGCGGATATTCCGGGACGCGAGCCCGAGTGGTTTGCTGAAGTCGCGCCGGGGACGGAGTCCTGACGGCAGACATCTCGACTCGCCGATAGACAACGAAGAGGGGGGCGGCGCTCAATCGAGCGCCGCCCCCCTTTTCAACCCGCGTGAGCGGCTAGGGCACTTGCTCCTCGAAGATGTTGCCGACAAGTGCATGGACGTCGATGCAATTGGGATCGGGCCGATGTCTGCCTTCGGCATAGGCAAGTCGAGCCGCAGCTAGGTCTGCAAGGCGGATGGCTTGGATAACAATGACACGACGCAGTCCTGCGGAAACTTCACCACGTTCGTGAGCGACGGCGGCAACACGAGCGAGTGTTTCCGCACGACGCGCAATCCGCACGTCCGGGTGCTCGCGATCCTCGCGGTACTCCTCGGGAATCAAGTTGAAGCGATGAGACTGCGGTAAATCAACGAGAGGAGAAATAGGTGGAATCTTCTCATTGAGGATTGCATGATAACTCGACTCTTCGATGGCGTGGACGTACACGGAGTACTCCAACGAATCGAATGCCGCACTTCTCTCTTTCCTATCGGAATAGAGATCGATCAGGTAATCCGCCGGAAAGAACTCAACTTCCGCGACTTCAAACGGATCCAAAATTCTGTAGGCGAGAGTGTCGCTGCGCTGACCTCTGAGATGCCGACCAATTCGAGTTCCGAAGTCCTCCGTTGTTTGACCAACGTAGATTGGCTCACCGTCGAAGTCGTAAAACGCATACACTCCGACGCACTTACCCAGTCGTTTAGTGGTCGTCGGCTCAATGAAGCTGAGAGCTGCGGATAAACGCGCGCGGAATAGCTGCACGAAACGCGTAGGCATCGTGCGCTTGAGAGGTGGCTTCATCTCAGAATCTGTTGAACCGTATGAAGCTATTCCTGTACTAGCCATGTGCGACTACCTCCAGGGATGGGGAACCCTGGTCGAATTCCTGGCGGACTAGGGGCATAAGGTAGTTCTCCCCCAGCCAGGCAACGACAGGGACGGCAACTGCGTCACCGAAACCAAAACGGATTTGGTTATCCGTCGCATCGCCGAACTTGTAGTCGGGGATACCCATAAGAGAGGCATATTCATGAGGAGTCATCCAGCGCACAGCTACCTCACCCTTGCCGACTCTGACAACAGCCTGTCGTGAGGATCCGCCTCGAGCAGTCCGCAGGCAACCAGCGATATCATCGGGTCGGATCTCCCAAACTGGCTTTCCCTGACGTGTACGCCGGTAAGCGGTGCGATATGTGACCCGCGTTGATGTGCGCAGAGACTCGAGTCTGGCTGCTTGAACCGGGGAGAGTGAGTTAAGAAAATCTGCTGTGCGGCTCGGGTTCCACCAATGTGGATCGTCTTTGTATAGACGATCTGCAAGTGTGGTGAAGCCTTCAGTGAGCAGTGGAGGAACAGCTGGGAGAGGGGCTCGGTGAGTGATGAGAGTGGGATCCGAATGTATCCACTCAAGCCATTCGGGACGTAGATCTGAGGGAGTGTCATCCGAGTCGGGTGGAGTTAGAGCCCCCACAAGGAACATACGTGGCCGTGACTGTGGAATGAAATGCCTGGCGTCAATAGACAGAGCATCGATGGAATATCCCAGTGAGTTAAACGCGCGGATTGCTGCAGTTAGATCATCACCTGAATGTGAGGAAGCTAGGCCGGTGACGTTTTCGAGGACTGCGACGGGAGGGCGACTATCGCCCATCTCTTCAAGAATCCGCATAAAGTGCCAAAATGTTCCTGATTGCCTGCCGCCAAGACCATCTCGATTGCCAGCCAGAGATAGGTCAGTGCAGGGTGAGGAAGCCCAGGCGATCGCGCTGTCCATTGGTAAGTCGGTGCCATGAACGTCAGCAATGTCGCCAATGTGATAGTCGGTGTCTGAACCGTATTGGGAACGGTATAGTTGGTGCTTTTTGGCTTCGTAGTCATTTGCCCAAGCGATTGTGAATCCCGCTTGTTCAAGCCCTGCACGAGCGAGGCCGATGCCTGCAAAAAATTCCAGTGCAGTTGGACTTTTGCCTGAAATTAAGCGAATATCTGCTGTCATGGTAGTCCTTCCTGATCTGGGTGTTCCAAGGGTACATCGGTCCATGCACATCTGCGGTAAACGAAGGGGGGGGCGGCGCTCAATCGAGCGCCGCCCCCTCTTCGCGACCCGCGTCAGCGGGCAGCGTCAGAGC
>CAKMQM010000200.1:0-3150 GCA_927911615.1 uncultured Xylanimonas sp. | reverse complement strand
TCCACCGGCTCAAACGTCCATTCAGACGCGGACGCCCACGTCAGGGGCTTCTCGACGTCCGCGAGTCGCTCGGGCCAGGTCAGTCCGAGCGCGATCGGCAGACGCATGTCCGGAGGCGACGCCTGGAGCGTCGTCGCGCCGTCACACCACGTCACCATCGAGTGCACGATGGACTGCGGGTGAACGGTCGCGATGATGTGCTCGGGTGCCACATCGAACAGCAAGTGGGCCTCGATGAGTTCCAACCCCTTATTGATCAGGGTCGACGAGTTAATCGTGACGACGGGCCCCATCTGCCACGTCGGATGGGCCAACGCCTGTTCGGCGCGCACGCCGCGCAGCTCGTCTCGTCTGCGACCGCGGAACGGACCTCCCGAAGCCGTGAGAACGAGGTCCGCGACCTCGGAGCGACCGGAGACAACCGGAGAAGTCAGGCCGCGTTCATGCACGCCCGAGGCCAACGCCTGGGCGATCGCAGAGTGCTCGGAATCCACCGGAACGATCTGGCCGGGAAAACGCATCGCATTCTTTACCAGCGCACCGCCGACGACCAGCGATTCCTTATTCGCCAGCGCAAGGCGGGCACCGCACTTGAGAGCCGCAAGCGTCGACGACAGGCCCACGCCGCCCGTGATGCCGTTGAGCACCACCGGCGTTGCTCGCGGGTACAGCTGCGCCGCACGTTCAACGGACGCGCATACGACCTCGACGGACGCGTTCTCGCCGACGAAAACCTCCGGGCACGTGCCACCCATCTGCTCCACGGCAGCCGACAATTCCTCGCGAACGTCGCGAGCCACGCCCACGTACGCGGGGATTCAACGCGACGATCTGCACAGCAAGCTCGGTGATCGACGCACCGCCGGCGCTGAGGCCAAGGACGTCGAAACGCCCGCGGTTCGCCTCAATGACCTCACGCGCCTGGGTACCGATCGATCCCGTCGAGCCAAGCAGGACGACGGGGATAGTGGACGTGTGTTCTTCCACCGACACGGGCATCAGTCAACCGCAAGCAGAATTTCGACGGCGCGCCCGAGGTAGGCGTCCACGGGGCCCTCCATGTACGCCTTCTTGCCGCGCTTGGGGCGGAAGGTCGACAGACGAATCTCGTCAGCGGTCAGCTCCCCGGCCTCGTCGAAGTACGCTGCAATACGATCCAGCAGATCGTCGACTTCCTCGCAGGAGTAGCCGCGTCCCGAGGTCGGGTGTGCGAAGCGCTCGCCACGAGGACGCTGCAGACGCGGGTACAGGGTCGTCGCACGATCGGCGACACGGTCGTACCACGCTGCCTCACCCTCGGCTGCGACGGAATCCGCGCGATCACGGTTCACGAAAGCCGCCTCCAGGCGGTTCATCGCACCGTCCACGGCATCGATGTTGTAGCCGCGATTCTTCAGCTCAAAAGTGGCCAGGCGCACCTGCTCGGAGCTGAACTGCTCCGGGGGAACACCGCCCTCGTAGGCGCGGCGAGCGTCTTCGAAGAACGCATCGACCTGTGCGCAGTCGTAGCCCTTCGAGAAGAGACCAACCCTAGGAAACTCAGTCATGACTGCTCCTTTCCTGTGTCATGGAACGAAGAATCTGTTCGACGGCCTCAGGCGTGCCGAAATCAGCATACTCAGAGAAAACGGTAGTCGGCTCCGCAGCTGGCAGCGTCGCAGTGTGAACGTCACCGCCCGCACTGTTCTCACGGCGCGCCACTCGCCTGCGCTCGGCGTGACGCAGCATCTCAATGAGACGGTCGATCTCTGCGTCGACCTCCTCGTCATTGAAGCCGCGCAATTTCGTAGAAAACTCCACATCCAGAGCCTTCTGAGCCGTCACGACTCGCTCAGGATCCGTCTCCTCGCCAGTCAGCGTTCGCTCGACGTCCGCAAGAAAAGTCAGGACCTCGCTCACGTCGTAGCCCATGCGCAGGAAACTACGGGAAAAATCTGTCCTGATCACGCGCGCACCTCCTCGACCGGGCGCTTACCGTCAGCAACCGCCGTCGCCAGCTGCCCACACGCGCCGTCAATGTCCGAGCCGCGCGTATCGCGGATCGACGTCGCAATACCATTGTCCTGCAGGCGCTTGACAAACGCCTCCTGAGCAGCCCGCGTTGATGCGGTCCAGATGGAACCGGGCGTGGGGTTGAGCGGAATCGGGTTGACGTGCACCCAGCCGTGGCCGCGCTTATTGAGCTCATCGGCCAGCAGCTGCGCGCGCCATTCCTGATCGTTCATGTCCTTGATGAGCGCGTACTCGATCGACACGCGCCTACCGGTCGCGAGGAAGTACCCGCGCGCCGCATCGAGCAGCTCACCGACCTTCCACCGCGAGTTGATGGGGATCAGCTCGTCACGAAGATCGTCGTCGGGGGCGTGGAGCGAGACAGCGAGCGTCACCGGCATTCCCTCCCCCGCCAGTTTCTTGATCGCGGGAACGAGGCCTACCGTGGACACGGTGATGTTGCGGGCACTCATTCCGAAGCCCTCCGGCGCCGGATCGATCAACCGGTGGAGCGCGGCGACAACCGTCTTGTAGTTGGCGAGTGGCTCGCCCATGCCCATGAAGACAACATTCGACAGCTTCGTCGGCCCACCCGCGAGCTTGCCGTCTCGGCACGAGGCCTGGGCCTCGCGAACCTGATCGACAATCTCCGCGGTCGACAGGTTACGCGTCAGGCCCATCTGTCCCGTCGCGCAGAATGGACACGCCATGCCGCAGCCCGCCTGCGACGAGACGCACAGCGTCGTTCGCTGGGGGTAGCGCATGAGAACAGACTCGACCTGCGCGCCGTCGTACAGGCGCCACAAATCCTTGATCGTGCGCCCGCCGTCAGCCTCCAGTGACACAACCTTCGTCACAAGATTCGGCAGCAGGGCATCCGAGACAGCGTCGCGCATCCCGGCCGGGATATCGCTCATGTTCGCGGGATCGGCCTCAAAATGCGTGAAGTAATGGCGCGACAGCTGATCGGCGCGAAAAGCGGGCAACCCCAGGTCCTTCAGCACCTGCTTACGGGACGCGGCATCCAGATCAGCGAGATGCGACGGAGCCTTTCCACGCGCTTCGCGGTGAACGACAGGACCGGCTTGGCGTCCTTATGCGTCGCCCCTCCGGCGGCTGATCGGTCGGACGAACCTCACGGCGCGGGCTGCGACGCTG
>CAKMQM010000199.1:0-7334 GCA_927911615.1 uncultured Xylanimonas sp. | reverse complement strand
GGTGCGCGCGGTCGGCGCGACTGGGCCTGCCCGACTACCTGGTGAACCGTCAGCCCTTCCCCGGGCCCCGGCCTCGGCATTCGTATCATTGGCGAGGTCACGCGCGAGCGCCTGGACATCCTGCGCGCCGCCGACCTGATCGCCCGCGAGGAGCTCACGGCGGCCGGACTGGATCAGGAGATCTGGCAGTGCCCGGTCGTCCTGCTTGCCGACGTTCGTTCCGTGGGCGTCCAGGGTGACGGCCGCACCTACGGCCACCCGATCGTGCTGCGCCCCGTGTCCTCCGAGGACGCGATGACGGCCGACTGGACGCGCCTGCCCTACGACGTCCTGGCCCGCATCTCGACGCGCATCACCAACTCGGTGCCCGAGGTCAACCGCGTCGTCCTCGACGTGACCTCCAAGCCCCCGGCCACCATCGAGTGGGAGTGACGCTCATACCGAGCTGAGCTCGCAGACTGATAGCCCCGGCCTCGTCCCTGTTTTTGTGGGACGAGGCCGGTGTTTCTTTATCGGGTGAGCGTGGCGGGCGCTGCCTCACTCGCCGTCATCCCAGTCTCCAGGGAGCCGCGCGACTCCATTCGCATCCATGCTGGGGCGATAGGCGTAGCGCTCAAGCCTGTCGAACGTGGGGGTCTCGGGACGCATGTCGAAGGGGAGTCCGCCAACCTCAATCGACTTGGCGAGGAATATGTTGATCGCATCCGACAGGCTAATTCCCCAGCGTGCGTAGACGGCTGCGGCGTCGGCCTTGATCTGTGCGGTCGTGCGGGTCTTCACCTCGGCGGTGATGGCAGGTTAAGCGTCCTGAGAGCTGGTCGGAGTGGCGCTGTCGAGTCGACGCAGGAGCATGTAGAGCCTGAACGAGGAAACCAGGTCAGCGATGGGGAAGGTATGCCCTTGCTTGTACTGTTTCGCCGTTTCAGGGGAGATGAGTTGCTCCTCTCGCGCGCGACTGATCGCTGCGAACCCGTGTGATGAAGTAACGATCATGATGCCGTATGCCCCCAGGAGCACAAAGGGGAGGATGAAAGCCTGAGGTCCGGGGCCACCGGGGGCGAATAGATAGGACCCCAGGAAAAGCATCAACAGGCACGTGATAAAGAAGAAGGGGAGGAAGCTCAGTTTGATGACGAGGCCCCAGAATGCCAGTTCGCTGGGCCTGCGCGTGTCGCGAGAGCTATACGTGCAGACGACAGTCGCCGCGGCGCAGACAACCATCACGAGCGGCCAGACGTCGATGCGAAGTGACGGGTAAGGAGGGTAGAACACCATGGTAAAAGGCCCGCCCGCATAGGCTGTCACGACAAAACAGAATGAGGTGACGAGGGATGCGACTCGAGACATGGGTTTTCTCCATCAGGCTTCGTTGACTGGCAATGACTATAACATCGCCGTCGTGGAACGAGGCCTACCCCGCCAATCGGGGTAGGCCTCGTCAATGTCTGATGAGTTGCTGGTGGCAGTGGCGCGATCCCTAGTGCCCTCTGTTGACGCGGGCTTGCTCAGGCCTATACTGAACACTGTTCATTATGGATTGTTGCAGGTAGTAGGACAGTAGGATTTCGTGCCCAAACAAGTGATCGACCAGGAGAAGCTGGTCAGCCAGGCCTACGCCATCGCCTCGCGCGACGGAATCTCCGCGCTCTCCGTGCGCAAGGTCGCCGCCGCGTGCGGTATCGCGGTCGGCTCGGTCTACGGCTACTTCCCGACCAAGGCGGACCTGACGGCCGCCGTGCTCACCCGCTTCTTTGAGGAGAACCTCTCCGACGAGCTGTGCGCCGTGCGCCCCGGCGAGCGCTTCACCTCCTACGTGCGGCGATTCCGCGAGGCCCTGTGCGCCGCGCGCGCCGACATGAGCGTCGACTGGTTCGCTGAGATGCGCCGCCTGCCCAGCAGTGAACAGGAAGCCCTCGAGGCCGTACGCGCCCCCATGCTCGCCCACATCGAGCGCGGACTCGCGCGCGTCCTCGACGCGGACGAGGCCGTGGATCGCTCCCGGCTCGTCGGCCCCATGAGTGCCGAGGCCCTGTGTCGCTACGTGCTGCGCGCCGTCTTCACATCCCTCGCGGAGGGCGATGAATGTGAGACGCTGTTCGCCCTCCTCGACACCTCCCTGTATGACGACACCGTAGAAGAAAAGGATGCTAAGAAATGACTCGATTCCGCATCAAGAAGCAGCCCCTGATCGCCGTCGCCGGCATCGTCTGGCTGCTCGCCGGCCTGAACGTCGCGACCCTCGGCGTGCGTGCGGCCATCGACGTGCGCGATCTCGCCGCAATCGTCCTCGTTGCGCTCGCGGGCGGTGCGGTCTCGATATTCTGCGCGTTCCATCCCATGTTCAGCAAGCTCGTCAAGAAGAATGCCCAGCGCATCGCCGACCTGGAGGGGGAACGCCACCACGTCGTCCGCTTCTTCGACCGCAAGAGCTACATGATGATGGCAATCATGATGTCCTTCGGCATCGGAATGCGCGCCGCGGGCGTCTTCCCCGACTGGTTCATCGCCTTCTTCTACACGGGCCTCGGCCTTGCCCTGACGCTTGCCGGCGCCAGCTACATCGCGCGCGGCGTGCGGGGACGCGCCTGGGCGTTTCACGGGGCCAACTGAGCGTTTCACGCGTTCCCAGCCAAGGCCTCGTCAATGGACGAGGCCTCCTGCCGTTTATCGGTCAGCTCTCCTTGAGAGTCACGCGATTACCGCCAGTGGCGGTATAAAACTGGCGGTAATGCTGGATGATGCCGGTGTGGCCGCGTGATCACTGGTAGATGTGTCGGCGGTGTCCGACGGAAAACACTTCGATGATGAGGCGGTCATCCTCGATGATGCACAGGGCGCGGTAGTTGCCGATGCGGTAGCGCCACTCGCCTGATCGGTTGGCTGTGAGGCCTTTGCCGTGGATGCGGGGGTCCGAGCAACCCTCGAGGTTTTGCCGATCCATGACGTAATGAGTCGCGCGTCGAATCGGTCCATTTTCTTCAGTTGCTTGAGGGCTGTGTCGCTGTACTCAACGTGGTAGGACATTTACAGGCCCAGCTGCGCGAGTACCTGCTCGTGGGTGTAGCGAACGCCGTTGTCTGCTGCGATTGCTTCGCGCAGAGTTGCAAGGTCCTGCTGGTCTTCGATCTTCTCGAAGACGGCGTCTCGAACGAAGTCGGATATTGTCTTTCCCTCAAACTCGGCGTACTTGCGCACGACTTCGGCGTCAGTTTCGTCAAGGCGCATGGTCATGGTGGGCATGGTGATCTCCTAGTGCTGAATACAATGTATTCTAGTTCTCCCTGGTGTCAATGTGCAATGGTTGCCCATCTGTCTGGGGAGAGGTGAATCGTATTACGGGCCTCTGCTTGATTACCGCCAATGGCGGTATAATTGTGGCGGTAATGGGAGGTGATCATGCGCTACGAACCGTCGTTCGAACGCACCGACGTGATTGATGCGCTGTGCATGGAGATCGCTGAGCTCGTCGGCATGCTGTCGCCTCAAACGCCCCTGTCGACCAGCCCGACGTTGCGTCGGGAGGTGCGGATCCAGACGATATACTCCTCGCTCGTCATCGAAGGAAACAAACTTGATGAGCGCGCCGTGAGTGCGATTATTGACGGCAAGCGGGTTCTCGGAGATCGGCGCGACATCCTCGAAGTCGAAAATGCGCGCGCCGCCTACGACCTTATTCCTGAACTCGATCCTCATTCGTTGGCGGATCTGCTGCGCGTTCACCGCGTCATGATGGGGGGCCTCGTCCCCGATGCTGGGCGCTTTCGGTCGGGCAATGTCGGTGTGTTCAACGGGGATACTCTCATCCATGCGGGGACTCCGGCAGCCTATGTCCCCGAGGTCATGGGAGGCCTCTTCGAGTGGCTGCGTGCGACGCGTTTGCACCCTCTCCTCGTCTCGTGCATTTTCCACTTCGAGTTCGAGTTCTGCCACCCCTTTTCTGACGGAAATGGCCGGATGGGACGTCTCTGGCACACACTACTGTTGTCGCGGTGGCGTCCGGTGCTGGCCTGGGTGCCGATCGAGTCCGCGATCAGGAGACGGCAGGCAGATTATTACGAGGCCTTGGCTCGCTCCGGCGCGGCCGGATCGTGCGAGGATTTCGTGGAGTTTATGCTCGAAGCAATCAGGGAAGCCATACTTCCGTACGCGCGGCCAGAGAGTGCAGCGGACGCGGAGCGCGCCCGTGCGCTCGCTTTCCTTAGGGATAACCCGCAGTCCGCCGTCGCCCAGCTCGCGCAGCACCTTGGGTGCTCGAAGCGGAGCGCCGAGCGCATGGTCGCGCAACTGAAAGAAGAAGGCATGCTCGAGCGTCAGGGGAGCCCCAGGTTGGGCGTGTGGGTTGTCCGTGCGCCGAGACTCTAAGCTGCATCAGTAGTCCATGCATCGGCGTTGAGACTCCGCAGCTTCATAACGAGTCCAAGCCGCTAGGGAGACAAGGAGGCTGACGATGAGGTACGCCAAAACGGTGCTGTTAGCGGGCGGGGTGGAACTCCTCGTGAGGAATGCCGTCGCGTCGGATGCCCGCGCGCTGCGCGAGACCATGCAACGCACGCATGCGCAAACTGACTACTTGCTGTCCTACCCGGACGAGCAGAGCGTCGACGATGAACAAGAGGCTCGCTCCCTCGAGGAAACGGAACGCAGCGGCAATGAGGTTGAGATCGTCGCAATCATTGATGGGCGCATCGTTGGAAGCGCGGGAGTCTCAGCAGTGCGCAGTCGGCGCAAGGTTACGCACCGGGCGCGTTTCGGGATCAGCATCCTCAAGGAGTACTGGGGGATGGGAATCGGCCGGATGCTGACGGATGCGAGCATTGACTGCGCTCGGCAGGCGGGCTACACCCAGCTTGAGCTCGAAGTGGTGGCGGACAATGAACGGGCAGTGTCGCTTTACCGGTGTGCGGGGTTCGAGGAGTATGGGCGCAATCCCCGAGGCTATCGGTCCGCGGCTTCGGGCTACCAGGAGCTCGTGCATATGAGGCTCGAGCTGTAGCCTCGAAGGGGCGCTGGGGTCTCGGGCTGGCCTGTATGCCGACCTTCGGCATTGTTTGGTAATTAAATACCGAAAAAGGTAGTACTCTGTCCTCATGACGGGGCTGCCGGATGTGGAAATTTCGCTACACAGGCACTGCCTCCTGAAGAACAATGATGATCGCGTGGCGATGGATAGACGTGAAGGAGCGTTGTAATGAGTGGCGTTGAGGATGCAGTAGTGGAATCGCCTAAGAAGACAGGTCGAGTGAAGTACTTCGTTGGCGTGGGCGTTCTTGCACTCGTTGCTGTCATCGCCTGCGTCTACGTGTTTGTTGTCGCTCCCCATAATCGGGCCGTCAAGGCGTTCGAGGTGGCAGCTGCACAGGTGCAGGAGAAGAACAGTGCGCTGCAAGCCGAGATTGATGTCGCTCAGCGGTCGCTCGATAGGGGAGATAAACCCCTTGATGTTGCGACGCAGGACGCGCTGACGGTTGCGGTGGCCGATGCGGGTCTTGCGCTCAGGGCGATTCCTGAAATGCCCTCGTCAACCTCCGACATTGAGGCTGCGACCGAGGCGCTAAATGAGCCGCTCGACTACTCCGCCACGTCCAAGACCCTTGCGGATGCTTCGCAGGCGTTTGACAAGAGCGTTCGCCAGCTCGGCCAGGTAACGGCTCCTTCCCAGGATTTCGTGGTGTCGCGTCTGGGGAAAGTGCCGGGGGTGTCTGACATCGAGCCTGCTACAGAGAGCAATGACCCGAACAATGGGCTGAATAAGGCGGGCAGCTATACGGCGGCAATTTTCTTCCATTATGACAATGTGCGTGATCCTGATGGCCGTTTTGTAGGCAAGTCTTCGCTCGAAAACACGACTGATGGTGGTGGGAGCGTTGAGGTTTACCGCACCCCCGAGGACGCTATGAAGAGGAATGACTACCTCTCCACGTTCGACGGTAGGGGCTTTCTTGACCCCGGCTCCCATAAAGTCGTGGGAACTGTGGTGATTCGGACCTCGCACTTCTTGACTGCCTCGCAGCAAAATGCCCTGACGGACGAGATCGAGGCCATTCTGACCGAGCTCGACTAAAGACTCGCGACTTATGGTGAACTGGCTAGGGACACTCCATCCCTAGTCAGTTTCCTCTTTTGGGGCTTTCCCGATGTCCGGGTTCCGCCTGCGCCAATATGCGTAGTCGCAGTAGGTGTACTTGTGTTCCCACACTGGATTACTCGGGCCCCAATCGGACATTGGGCAGTCCGTGGTGACGTCGTCTGCGAGCTCGAGGATGACGTCGACGAGCTCGAGCCTGTCAACGAACCTGTCGGGGATCGCATTGAAACCGATTCGTGCTCCGACGAGCGTTCCCGCGATTGCCGCCGTGTTGTTGGAGTCTCCGCCGTGGTTGGCGGCGAATGTCATCGCTCCCGCGATGTCGTTCTCGTGGCGTAGCGCGCAGAGGATACCAATTGCCAGGGCTTCGTCGGCGACCCACCCCTTGCCGAGGGCGTGGATGGCATCCAGGTCGCTCGATGCTGAGGTGGCAAGCGACATGGCGGAGTGGATAGTGTACGACAGTTCGTTCACGACCGTGCGGGAATCGGGGAACGTCTCATACAGGGCTGACAAGGTCTTATTCACGGCCTCGGTGATGGGCAGCTCCGTGTGGATGATGTGTGAGATGATCAGTGCAAGCGCCGCCGATGACATCCAGGCGACTTCGTTACCGTGCGTGAGCGCCGCCGTGTTTGCCCCCAGGTCGAGAATGTAGGCGGGGTCGCGGGAGTAGGAGAGGCCGATGGGGACTGCCCGCAGCAGGCAAGCTGAGCCTTTGGAATCATTGATGGGCTCGTCCATCGATCCAAACTTCTCGGATGCAGCAACTTTCATGACTGTGGGAGACAGGGCGCGCTTCGTGGACAGGGCAGGGTAGGCGTTAATCCATCCGCACCGGGCTCGGCGTGGCAGCTTCTCCGTCTGGAGCTGATACCAGTCCATGTAGAAGTGCGGGAAATATGTGTAGACGGGGGCCATGATCCCGCGCAGGGCCCCTCGCGTGTGTGCGTAGAGGATCCCATTTGCGCTGAGCAGCATGAGCTGCGTGTCCGCGGTGAAGTGCGCGGTTCCGTTCTCGTCCAGGTCGTAGTCGGTGATCCCGCGCAGGCCGTAGCGTTCGACGATTGCGGCCTCTGAGAGCACTTCAACCGGGTATCCCAGCGCGTCTCCAGCGGCGCAGCCGATCATTGCCCCTCGGATGCGATCTCGCTTGTCCATGATTGCCTCCTCGCGTGGGTTTCGGCGTCGACCATGCTCAGTTTACCCGTCCGTGTTTTGAGGAGCCTTTGATCTGCGTACCCTTGAC
>CAKMQM010000198.1:0-6142 GCA_927911615.1 uncultured Xylanimonas sp. | reverse complement strand
CCGGGGTGAC
The DNA here is from genome assembly GCA_927911615.1 of uncultured Xylanimonas sp. Taxonomy (GTDB): domain Bacteria; phylum Actinomycetota; class Actinomycetes; order Actinomycetales; family Actinomycetaceae; genus Pauljensenia. Next base: position 6,132 of record CAKMQM010000198.1, on the reverse strand, counting down.
GCCCAACGAGGAGAAGCTCGACATGGAGTACTTCTTGCTCGGGGGCACAACCTTGCCGGGGGGCGACGCTCAGGTGGTGGTCATCGGCGGCAGCATGGCCTCGCCGTCGGCCTGGGAGATGAACGCGGCGGGCACGCCGTCCGTCGCCAGGCTCATGACCACGAGCGAGTCACCGGGCACGTTGTTGTAGACGATGAAGCCGGCGGGCTTGGAGCCGGCGATGTTGTTGAACTTGTCCTGGAAGGTGAGAGTACCGCGCTTGACCAGCACGATCTTGCCCGCGAGGCCTCGGGGTACTTGGCCTTCAGGGCCTGGCCATCCTCAGGCGAACCGATGCCGCCGTCGACGTACTCGAACGGGCCGCCTGTCAGGTCGGACAGGTCGGGCATCTTCTGGCCGTCGGCGCCGCCGGCGCGCTGGTAGGCGATATCGCGGTCGCCGACAGTGAAGGCGCTGTGCGACAGCGAGTTGTCGACCGAGGCCACGGATACGACGGAGGAGAAAGACGACGGTTCGCTCAGGACGGAGGAGTCGGGGTCGGAGGCGAAGGGCAGGTTCTTGCCGGAGAGGTTGCCGTATCCGGCCGTGTACTCGTTGCCGGCTGCCGCGTTCACGGTGACGCCAGCGTCCTGGAGGCTCTTGAACACGGTCGCGTACATGGAGTCAGCCTCGTTATCCATGCCGCCGGTCTGTCCGAGGGACAGGTTCACGACGTCGGGGCGCAGGACGACCATGTCGTCAAGGGCAGCGAGCAGCGCCGAGTCCGGGATGCCGCCGCTGATACTGCTGGCGACCTTGGCGACGATGATCTGCGCGTCCGGGGCGATGCCCACGATTTCACCCGCGTTGCCCGCGGTGATGCCGGCGACGTGCGTGCCATGCGATCCGGCTTTGCCGGTCGGCGAGGCGTCCGGGTCGTTATCCGCGTAGTCGTAGGCGAAGGGGAACTTTTCCGACACGTAGCTGCCGGTCTTGCCGTCACCCAGATGGGGGCTCAGGGCCTCAACCTTGTCCTCGGAAAGCCCGGGGGTCCCGTGCAGGGCACCCGCGAACGCGGGATGGGTCATGTCCACGCCCGTGTCGATGATGGCGACGACCTTGCCATCACCCTTTGGGTGATCTGGTCGGCGTGCATCATCAGCTGGGCGCTGAGGTTGTCGGGGTTCCTGGTGGAGATACGCGAGGAGTTCGTCGCGCCCTCTCCGGTGACCTGATCATCGACACCATCGACGTGTGTCTCGCGATCGAGGAAGGCGGCCTTGACGCCGCTCACCGCGCGGATCGCGTCGAGGGAGCCGGCGGGGGCGCTGAGCGCGAAGCCCTGCATGGCCTTGTCGTACTGGCGCTCCACCTGGGCGGAAGAGCCGGGGAATGCCGCGGCCACGGCCTCGTTGATCGAGCGAGGGAGGCCGCGCGGTCGGCGCCGTCGTCGAGCTGGACGACGATCGTGACGAGCGCGGAAGGGTCGACCTCGTTGTCTGTCGGCGCTGAAGCGTCCTGGGTGGTCTGTCCGCTCTTTGAGGTGAGCGCGGTATCGACGTCGCCGACGGGCAGGGACGAGGCCGTGGCGCCCGCGTCGGGTCGGGTATCCGCCGGGATTGGCGGGGATGCGAGGGTCGCGGGGCCGGCAACCACCAGAGCGGCGGTGCCAGCCAGCGCGAGGAACGCCGCTGGTTTCTTCGTTGTCATGTGCGTAACTCCAAAATGTGAATGGGGACCTCGAGAGGCACGAAGCGAATGCGTACCTATTGGTCGTTATGTGAGGACAGCGCTGCGACGCATCATTGCGCAGCACGTCGGACAGCAGGGCAGTGCGACGACGAACAAGGCCCGGGCCGGGTGAGACGCCCTCCCGGGCCTCGTCGTCGCTGGGCAAGCACTCAGGTCAGCCGACCCACGCGCCGCTCCCGTCAAAGACGTAGGTACGCCCGTTGATCACGTGCGTGCCCGTGAACATCGCACCATCGGGGCCCAGGTAGTACCAGGTGCCACCGACCTTGACCCAGCCTGTCGCCATCTTGCCCGAGTCGGACAGGTAGTACCAGGAGCCGCCGTCGCGCACCCAGCCAATCGCCATCACGCCGTTGCCGTGCAGGTAGTACCACGAGCCGCCGTCGGCGAGCCACCCGGTCTTCATGATCTTGGTGGCCGGATCCAGGTAGTACCAGTAGGGGCCACCGTACACGCCGTCGAGGACCCACCCGCCGACGGGAACGCCATCGGAATCCACGTACATCCACTCACCGCTGGGGCGCTTGACGAAACCGGTCATCATGTACCCGGAGGGGCTGAACTGGTAGTCCCTGCCTCCGATCGTGAACCAGCCTCCCGAGAGGTACGCCCTCCCGTCAGCGCACTCGTACCGCCAGGACCTCGGCCCACTGATCCAGTGGCCGCCCGCCGGATCCTTGCACGAGGCCGTCTGGTTGCTGGAGTAGAAGGGCAGGTCGAGGGTCACCGGCTCGGAGTGGTTCAGTCCGTAATCCCACGCGAGGACGTAGGGGTGGGCAGCAGGTGCGCCGGAGCCACCCTGATCGTTCCACGCATTGAGGATATCCATCTGGGAGATCTCCACGTGGTAGCTCCACCTGCCGTCGGGGCCGACGCTGCCCTCGCTCTCGGTGAAGACGTGGCGGTAGAACCACAGGCCGTCGGCCGGGTCGTGCAGGTCGATGGCCGCCAGCGGAGAATCGTCGGTCACATCGAAGGACACAACCATGTCGGGCCCCTCTCCGGCGTACGTCACCTCGGAGATGACGGGCACGGTGGTGTCGAGGCGGAACTGATAGGAGATCGACTGCTCGGCGCTCGACGGGCCGTCGTTGGATGCGGCAATCCGCAGCGTGTAGGCGCCGTCGGGCATGTGCGCGAACTTCTCAGCGTTCGCGTCGAAGGCGGTGGACTCGTGGTAGGCCTCGACCCAGGTGTTCTCCTCGGTGCTCGTCTGGTAGAGGGACTTCCAGTTCCGGTGGTTGGTCACCGAAGAGACCGTCTCCCCGGCCTCGTTCGCGTAGGTGCTGGTCAGCGAGTGGACGCTGCGCAGCGTGCCCGTGCGGGGTTCGAGGATCGTCGGCGCGCCCGAGGCCGTGGACCTGGAGATCACGTAGCGCTGCGGGTTGGGCTTTCCTGTACGGTCGGCCGCCTTAACGAGGGGGTTGTAGCCGAGGGAGTCGCCGGTCTTGCCGTTGACGATGGCCGAGGCCCGGGTGTGTGCGCCGCCGTCCGAGGCGAGGGCGTCGAAGATGGGGGCCTTGCCCCAGTCGCCGTAGAAGCCCAGGTAGGGCACGGAGAGGTCAGGCTGGGACGCGGTCTTCGACGCGAAGCGCACGAAACCGTCGAGGAACGTCCCGTTGGGCGCGTTGTCCGCGACGTAGGAGGCGAACTCGCTGCCGGGCGTGACGTCGATGCCGACGGTGGCCTCGCCGCTCGCGGGGACCGTCACGGTCGCGCTCTCAACGGACGCGGATGCGGCGCCCGAGTACGTGATCTCCACGCCACGGCCTCGCCAATCGGAGGAGTGCTGCGTGAAGAAGCCGCCGTCCACGATCTCGGAGAGGGCCTGTGAGCTCAGCTCGTAGGTGGCGGGAACACCCGAGAGGTTATGCAGCGTGACGTCGAAGTGCCACCCCTTCGTACCATCCCCAGGTCCGCCTTGGGCCGGGACTGCTCGGGGGCACCCACAACGGTCGGATACACCGACGAGGTCGTGGCCGCCAGGGCATCCACCAGGCCCGCGCCCTGCTTACGCGGCGAGTACAACGCACCCGTCGTCTGAGCCGCGTCGGTCAGCGGACGCGCCGTGCCCATGATGAGGTTCTGAACCACATCGGCCTTCTGACGCGCACTCATCGAGGCAAACAGCGGATCGGACTGGACGCGCTGCAAAACGATCGTACTGACGCCCGCCATCTGCGGCGTGGCCATCGACGTACCGGAGGATTGCTCGTACGCACCGTCCGGTATCGACGAGAAAACCTCGCCACCGGGCGCCGCGATCTCGGGCTTAAGGCGCAGGTCCGGGGACACACCCCACGCGGAGAATTCCGACGCCTCGTAGATAGTGGACTGCGGCAGGACCTGGCCCTCGGAGATCGAAAGCTTGTGCTCGGGGGCGTCCAGCATGGCCTGGCCGTCAGCCTGGGAGATGAACGCGGCGGGCATGTCCTGCGTCGTCAGGTTCATGGCGATGAGGGATCCGACCGACACGTTGTTGTAGACGACGATTCCGGCGGGCTTGAGGTCGTAGAGGTTCTCGACCTTCTTCTGGTAGGTCATGTTGCCGCGAGAGACGAGGGCGATCTTGCCGGCGAGGCCGTCCGGGTACTTCGCCTTGAGCGCGGCCACGTCCTCCTCGGAGGCGAACCCGGCGTCGACGTACTCGTAGGTGCCGGCGGGCAGATCGGAGAAGAAGGCGACCTTCTCACCGTTGAGGCCGCGAGCGCGCTGGTATCCGATGTCTTTCCCATTGACGGTGAAGGCGTTGCGAAGCAGGGCATTTTCGACCGAGGCGACAGCAACCACCGAGGAATACGTGGCCGGCTCGTCCAAGACCGAAGAGTCGGGGTCCGTGGCGTAGGGCAGGCCCTTGCCGGAGTTGTTGCCGTACCCGGTGGAGAAGGCGTTGCCCGAGGCCGCGTTGACGGTGATGCCCGCTTCCTGCAGCTTCTTGTACACGGTCGCGTACACCGTGTCGGCCTCGCTATCCATGCCGGCCGTCCAGCCGAGCGACAGGTTGATGACGTCGGGATGCAGGACGAGCATGTCGTCGAGGGAGGCGAGCAGCGCCGAGTCCAGCAGCGCGTCGTCCTCGCTGCGCGTCACCTTCGCGACGATCACCTGGGTGTTCGGAGCCGTGCCGACGATCTTATCGGCGTTACCTGCGGCGATGCCGGCGACATGCGTCCCGTGGGAACCGTACGAGGTCTTCGCCGGCGACGCATCGTTGTCGCCGTCCGCGTAGTCGTAGGCGAAGGGGAACTTCTGCGAGACGTAGACGCCGGTCTTGCCCTCACCCAGCTGCGAGGTCATAGCGGCGACCTTCTGCGGGGTGAGCGGGGGTGTTCCCGCAAGTTCACCAGTAAAAGCCGGATGTGCCATGTCGACACCCGTGTCGATGACGGCGATGACCTTTCCGTCGCCCTTCTGAGCGACCTGGTCGATGTGCATCATGAGATGGGCGCTCAGGTTAGCGGGGTCCTGCCCGCCGGTCTGCGAGGACTCGATGCCACCCTCGGCATCGGGCGTGGCCACATCACTGACGCGACCCTCGCGCTCGAGGAACGCGGCGCGTACGCCCGGGGCACGGCGGATCGCGTCCAGCGAACCGACGGGTGCCTTGAGGGCGAAGCCCGACATGACGTTGCCGTACTCGTGCTCCACCTGGGCCGAGGCGCCGGGGTAGAGGGAGGCCACGGCCTCGTTGATCTCACTGATCGCACCCTCGCGGGAGGCGCCGTCCTCGAGCTGGACGATGACGCCGACGACGCGCGCCGGGTCCGCCTCTGCGCCGGTCGAGGAGGGCGCGGACTGTCCGCTCTTCGAGGTCAGCGCCGTGTCGATGTCGCCCACGGGCAGGGAGGTTGCTGCGCCATCGTGCGTTCCGGTGGGTCCCGGGGGCAGGGGCGAGGCCAGGGTGGCCGGCCCAGTCACCGCGAGCGCGCACGCGCCGACGAAAGCGAGGAGGGCAGCCGGTTTCTTCGTTGACATAAGCCTTCTCCGATATGTTGGGGGACGGAGTGCCAGTGGCACCCGGTACGTCGGCGTACCAGCCGTCTCCGAACAACATACCTCACGTGGTCCACCTGACAATCACCATCTTGCTTACCGATATGTGAAGCGCAGCTGAAGCGTCAAACACGACCGGGCCCGGGAGCGCGTTGCTGCGCTCCCGGACCCGGCGTATTGCCTGGTGGCAGGCGGATATCAGATCACGGCATCCACATACCCGAGGCGTCGAAGGTGTACATACGGCCGTTGATCATCTGCGTGCCGGTCACCATGGCCCCCGAGGGAGACAGGTAGTACCAGGCGCCACCGAGGTTGAGCCAGCCGGTGGCCATCGCACCGGAACCGTGCAGGTAGTACCAGACACCGTCGACCATGACCCAACCGGTACGCATGGCGCCGTCCGAG
>CAKMQM010000197.1:0-2635 GCA_927911615.1 uncultured Xylanimonas sp. | reverse complement strand
CACGTGGACGCTCTCGACGACCTCGTGGTCGCGTGGCGCGGCCAGGGGCCCATCGACCTGCCCGGAGGCACCGCCTCACGTGTTGGACGCGGCGCGCACGCGCGCATCGCTTTCGTCGCGCGCGAGGTGGGCGCCCCGACGGTACCAGACCCCGACTAAACAGCGGGATTACGCCGCGATAGACCCCACCGGAGCGGCCCGGCACTGCCTGCGTGATCACAGGATGTTGCGCTGACAGTGAGAATCCCGTCCTTCCTGGAACAGGCGAGCGTTTGTGTGGCACGCTTATAGTGGAATCGCTCGCGTAGCATCGATACGAAAAGAGGACACGGTGGACGCCACCGATATGGGTAACGACCTGAAAGAAATCCTGGTCACCGCCGAGGATATGGACCGTCGGCTCGCCGAAATGGCTGAGCAGATCGACCGCGACTACGCGGGCGAAGAACTGCTGATCGTCGGCGTCCTGCGCGGCGCCGTCATGGTCATGGCGGACCTGTCCCGCAAGCTACACACCCCCCTCGAGATGGACTGGATGGCCGTGTCCTCCTACGGTTCCGGCACCAAGACCTCGGGCGTCGTGCGCATCCTGAAGGACCTCGACCAGGACGTGGCCGGACGCCACGTGCTCATCGTCGAGGACATCATCGATTCGGGCCTGACCCTGTCCTGGCTGCAGGCGAACCTGCTCGGACGAGGCGCCGCCTCCGTCAAGATCGCGACCGCGCTGCGTAAGCCGGAGGCCGCCAAGGTCGACGTGGACGTTGCCTACGTGGGCTTCGACATTCCCGACGAGTTCGTCGTCGGCTACGGCCTGGATTACGCGGAAAAGTACCGTAATTTGCCTTTCGTCGGCACGCTGAAGCCGCACGTCTACAACAACTGAGAACGCCTACCTGTAGAGGACCCACGTGAACGAGAAGATCAAGAACAAACGCCCCAGCCTGGGGTGGGTGATGGTTCCGCTCATCATGCTGCTCGCCGGCGGCTGGTTCATGTGGGCTTCTTCGCCCCTCGCGCCGTGACGACGTCCGAGGGCCTCGCGCTCATCTCGGGCGATACGGTCGAGCGGGTGGTCCTCAACGAGGGCACCCAGCAGGTGAACCTGACGCTGACGGAAAATTACGTCCACCAGAGCACCGGCGGCGACGATAAGACCGTTGACCTGGGCAAGGACGTGTACTTCACGTACTCCTACGTGCAGACCAAGGACATCCTGGACACGGTGGCCGACAAGGCTCCCGCGAAGGGCTGGAACGCGGTGCGTCCCCAGTCCGGCATCCTCGGCGGCATCGTTCAGCTGCTGATCTCGCTGGTGATCCTGGGCGTCGCGTTCTACTTCATCATGCGCTCCATGTCGGGCTCGCGGATGATGAGCGGCTTTACGCAGTCGCGCGCCAAGGAATTCAACCAGGAGCGCCCGGACGTCACCTTCGCGGACGTCGCCGGTGAGGACGAGGCCGTTGAGGAGCTCGAGGAAATCCGCGAGTTCCTGGCCTCCCCGGACAAGTTCCACAAGGTGGGTGCGCGCATCCCGCGCGGCGTCCTGCTCTACGGTCCTCCCGGAACGGGCAAGACCCTCCTCGCCAAGCGTCGCCGGCGAGGCGAACGCCCCCTTCTTCTCGATCTCCGGTTCGGAGTTCATGGAGCTGTACGTCGGCGTGGGTGCCTCCCGCGTGCGTGAGCTCTTCGAGCGCGCCAAGAAGAACGCGCCGGCCATCATCTTCGTCGACGAGATCGACGCCGTGGGTCGCCACCGCGGCAGCGGCATCGGCGGCGGCAACGACGAGCGCGAGCAGACGCTCAACCAGCTCCTCGTCGAGATGGACGGTTTCGACGAGCGCGCCAACATCATTCTGATCGCGGCGACCAACCGCCCCGACATCCTCGACCCGGCTCTGCTGCGCCCCGGGCGTTTCGATCGCCAGATTGCCGTCGAGGCCCCCGACCTGAAGGGCCGCGAGGCCATCCTGAAGGTCCACGCGCAGGGCAAGCCGCTGACCGCGCAGGTGGACCTGCGTCAGATCGCCAAGCGCACCCCCGGCTTCACGGGCGCAGACCTGGCGAACGTCCTGAACGAGGCGGCGCTGCTCACCGCGCGCTCGAACATGCAGTTCATCGACGAGCGTGCGATCGACGAGGCAATCGACCGCGTGATCGCCGGCCCGCAGAAGCGCACCCGAGTCATGAACGACCACGACAAGGCCGTGACCGCCTACCACGAGGCCGGCCATGCACTGGCCGCCGCCGCCCTGAACTACACGGACCCGGTCACGAAGGTGACGATCCTGCCGCGCGCCGCGCCCTGGGTTACACGATGGTCATGCCCACCGAGGACCGTTTCAACAAGACGCGTAACCAGCTCCTCGACGACCTGGTGTACGGCATGGGTGGCCGCGTCGCCGAAGAGATCGTCTTCCGCGATCCGTCGACCGGCCCCGCCAACGACATCCAGCAGGCCACGAAGACGGCCCGCGCCATGGTCACCGACTATGGCATGAGCGACCGCATTGGCATGGTCAAGCTCGGCGACGCCGACACCGAAGCCTTCGGTCACGGGTCCGGCGAGGGCCCGCGCGCCTTCTCCGACGAGACGGCCGCGATCATCGACGAGGAGGTGCGTCGCCTCCTCGAC
>CAKMQM010000196.1:0-18485 GCA_927911615.1 uncultured Xylanimonas sp. | reverse complement strand
CCGTGGACCCGACCCCGGCTCCGACCCCGGATCCCGCGCCCCAGCCTCGTACCGGCCAGTGGAAGTCCGGCTACTTCGGCTGGTGGTACAGCTACTCTGACGGCACCTACGCGGCCAACGAGACCCTCGTCATCGACGGGCAGACCTACCGCTTCGACGCGAGCGGCTACCTGAAGATGGGCTGGGTCTACGACGGTGGACACTGGTACTTCCACGGTTCCAGCGGCGCCCAGCAGTACGGCTGGATCATGGACCGTGGCTCCTGGTACTACCTCGATCCCACGACCGGGCAGATGGCGACCGGCTGGGCCCAGATCGATGGAACCTGGTTCTACCTGTCCTCCTCCGGCGTCATGCGCACCGGTTGGGTCAAGGACGGCGGCGCCTGGTACTACCTGTCGCCCTCTGGTTCCATGGTCACCGGCTGGCAGCTCCTCGGCGGCACGTGGTACCACCTGGGCGCCAACGGTGCGATGACCACCGGCTGGTACCAGGAAGGACCCGTCTGGTTCTACCTGCGCTCTAACGGCTCCATGGCCACCGGTTGGGAACTCATCGGTTGGTCCTGGTACCACTTCGCGCCCTCGGGCGCGTGGATCGGCTAACCGTTAGCTCCACATGAGACGAGGCCGTGGCCGGGTTTTCCGGCTGCGGCCTCGTTCGCGTGCGCTACGAGCGGGGGCGGGGTCAGTCCTTGCGGATCGACAGCGATTCGACGCGGTGGTCGGCGCCCTTCGTGAAGATGAGGGTCGCGCGCTCGCGGGTGGGTCGGATGTTCTCGCGCAGGTTCGGCAGGTTGATCGCGTTCCAGACGACGTGGGCGGTCGAGGCGGCCTCGTCGTCGGTGAGGGATGCGTAGGTCTTGAAGTAGGAGTCTTCGCGGGAGAACGCGGTCGCGCGCAGCTTGAGGAAACGATCGACGTACCACTGCTCGATGAGCTTTTCGTCGGCGTCGACGTAGATGGAAAAGTCGAAGTAGTCCGAGACGGCCACTGAGATGGAACCGGGTGCCGAGCGCGGTGGCTGGAGCACGTTGAGGCCCTCGACGATGAGGATGTCGGGGCGATCCACGTCGATGTAGGTGTCGGGCACGATGTCGTAGGTGACGTGCGAGTACACCGGGGCTTTTGCGTGCGGTTGCCGGCCTTCACCGAGGCGAGGAACGAGATGAGGGCCGAGCGGTCGTAGGACTCGGGGAACCCCTTGCGGGCGATGAGGGAGCGTTCGTGCAGGATCCGGTTCGGGTAGAGGAAGCCGTCGGTGGTCACCAGGTCCACGCGCGGGGTGGAGTCCCAGCGGGAGAGCAGCAGCTGGAGGAGGCGTGCGACCGTCGACTTTCCGACGGCGACAGAGCCGGCGATGCCGATCACGAAGGGGGTTGAGTGGCCTTCGGGCTCTCCGAGGAAGGCGTGTCGCTCGGCGGCGGTGCGGCGGCGCCCGTCGATGTAGAGCTGCAGCAGTGCGCTCAGGGGCCGGTAAATTGTGTCGACCTCGGTCATGTCGATGGGGTCGCCGAGCGAGGCGATGCGGTCGATGTCCTCCTGCGTGAGCGGCAGGGGAGTGCGATCGGCGAGGCGGTCCCACTCGGAGCGATCGAAGCGCGCGTAGGGATTGGGGGCGTTGCGCGCGGCGGCCGGGTTTTGCTCGTCAGACGAGACGCTCGACGAGGCCGGGAATGGGATGGGCGAGGGGCTCTCGGTGATGCTCACGCTCCCATTGTGCCCCACATGTTTGTGCTCGCGCGCACTTGTTCGCCGCGTGAAGCGACACACGTTACTGACTAGCAGGGGGGTCGGTGTGTTGCAATGGGTGCTATGTGCGGAATTGTTGGACATATTGCATGCAAGGCGTCCCAGCGTAGTCGCGAGGTTGTCCTCGGTGGCCTGGCGCGCCTCGAATATCGTGGATACGACTCGGCGGGCATCGCCCTGGCGTCCCCGGATCACCTGGACGTGCGCCGTGCGCTCGGCAAGCTCGTCAACCTCTCCGAGGAGCTCGAGGCGCAGCCTCCGGCCGACGCGTACGCGGGCATCGGTCATACCCGTTGGCCACCACGGCGCCCGACGGTCGCGAACGCTCATCCTCATACCAGCCCGGACGGCGTTTCGCTCTCGTTCACAACGGCATCATCGAAAACGCGGACGTCCTGCGCGCCGCCCTCGTCGCCGACGGTGAGACCTTCGCCTCGGAGATCCGACACCGAGGTGGTCGTCCACCTGCTGGCCCGCGCCTACGACCAGGCTGATCCGGCCTCGTACACCGGCGCGGTCGCCGGACTGACAGGCATGGACGAGGAGGTGGCGCGTCGCCTCGTCGTCGCGATGCGCGCGGTGACCGAGCAGCTGCACGGCACCTTCACCCTGCTGGTGCTCAGCACCCAGTCCCCGAACGCCATCGTCGCAGCCCGTCGCTCCTCCCCGCTGGTCATCGGCCTGGGGGACGGGGAGAACTTCCTGGGCTCCGACGTCCTGGCCTTCGTCGAGCACACGAACCGCGCCGTCGAGGTCGACCAGGACGAGGTCGTGGTTGTCTCCGCGACGGGCGTGACCGTCATCGACCCCGCGGGTAACCCCGTTGAGCGCGAGGCGTACGAGGTCGACTTCTCCTCCGACCGCGCCACCAAGAACGGCTGGCCGACTTTCATGGAGAAGGAGATCCACGAGCAGCCGGACGCCGTGGGCGCCACCCTGGCCGACCGTATCGACTCCCACGGCCACCTGGCCCTGGACGAGGTGCGTATCCCCGAACACGTCCTGCGCTCCGTCGACAAGGTCATCATGATCGGCTGCGGCACCGCGTCCTACGCCGGCCAGGTCGCCCGTTACGCGATCGAGCACTGGTGCCGTATCCCCGTCGAGGTCGAGCTCTCCAGCGAGTTCCGCTACCGCGACCCGGTCGTCGGCGAGAAGACCCTGGTCGTCGCCATCTCCCAGAGTGGCGAGACCATGGACACCATCCAGGCGATCCGTCACGCCCGCGAGCAGGGCGCGAAGGTCGTCGCCATCGTCAACACGCCGGGCTCGACGATCTCGCGTGAGTCCGACGCGGTGATCCTCACGCACGCGGGCCCCGAGATCGCGGTCGCCTCCACCAAGGCGTTCACCGCGCAGGTCACCGCCTGCTACATCCTGGGCTTGTACCTGGCGCAGGTGCGCGGCAACAAGTACGCCGACGAGATCGCCGACTACATGGACAAGCTCGCGGCCATCCCCGCCGCGATCTCCCGCGTCCTCGAGAGCGGGGAGAGCGTGCGTCAGTTCGCCCGCACGATGCAGGATGCGACCTCGGTGATCTACCTGGGCCGCCACGTCGGCTTCCCCGTCGCCCTTGAAGGCGCGCTCAAGCTCAAGGAAATCTGCTACATCCACGCGGAAGGCTTCGCAGCCGGAGAGCTCAAGCACGGCCCGATCGCGCTCGTGGACGAGGGCCAGCCGGTCATCGTCATCGTGCCCACCCCGCGACGCCCCGAGCTGCACGGCAAGGTGCTGGCCAACATCGCCGAGGTCCGCGCCCGCGGTGCCCGCACGATCATCATCGCCGAGGAGGGGGACTCCTCCGTCGACGAGTTCGCCGAGGCCGTCTTCCGCGTGCCCGCCGTGCCGACTCTGTACGCGCCGCTCCTGACCGTCGTGCCGCTGCAGATTTTCGCCTGCGAGCTCGCCGCCGTGAAGGGCCTCGACGTCGACCAGCCGCGCAACCTCGCCAAGTCCGTGACGGTGGAGTGATACGCCGGCGCGGGGGGCTGGTGCCTCGTGAACGCTCACGGGCCTCGTTCCTCATGTGGGACGAGGCCCGCGCCGCTTTTACGGACCGGCGTCAGCTTCCTCATGCTCGGGGGCGACTGTGAGTTCCCCTTGCGTGTTGTACGTGGCAAGCCGTCGACGGCATGTGCGCTCACAATTCAATACCACCGGGCTACCATGGAGTTCATGAGCGTCGCAGATAATTCCTCCAGGTCGAATGCGTGTTGTGACCTGCCTGTGGACTTCTATTGGTATGGCGGCGGCAATGGCACAGGCCAAGCGCACATCACATTAGCTGTAGAGGCTCTCATGGGAGCCATCAAGGCTCCGGCAAACCGCCGCTGGAATCCATACCTGGATCAGATTAACCGCGCTCATTTCAAAAAGCGCCTTGAAAGGGCAGCCAAGGGTAAGCTTTACCCGCCGGAAGAACTGAAGTCTTTGCGGGGTAATGACGTACTCTTCGAAATTCGCTGGAGCCAGGGTGAGATCAGTGTTAATGAAGTCAATCGCGTAGGGATTCCGGTTGAGGTCCGCCTCATCCATGCTCAGCCAGAGAAGCTTGGCCGTTGCATACTGGGCCTCCATGTTCATGAGAAGGTGATCATCGAGGGCGACCGGGTTGCGACCAATGCCAGGCAAGATGCCGAGATTGACTTTGCCGAGAGCCGCCTCATCTCTGGATATTCCACATGCTGGGGTGTCGAGCGGCGCACACAACATGACTGAAGTTTGCATAACGTCATCTCGCACTTATATAGTTTAATCTATGACTTCAGTGAGTGATAAGATCCTTGAGGAACGAGCAGATCTGCTGGTCGATGCGAGGGATCGTCTTCTCGAGGGTTTGGTAAGCCTCCGCAAGGAGCATAACCTCAGCCAGCAGACTGTCGCCGAGCGCATGGGTGTCAGTCAGCCGACGGTCGCTGCGTTTGAGCGCTATGACGCTAACCCGACTGTGTCATCCATCATCCGGTACGCGATGGCCGTCGACGCGCTCCTCGACGTTAAGGTTGTCGATGACTGTGGTGAGGGTGTGCCCGGTGCGTGGCAGATGACCGGAGCCGCCAAAGCAACTGTCCATGTTCCGGCGACGCCGAGTAAGGCACCGGTAATCGCCGACGGCTGGACCATTACCCAGGAGCCAGCTCATGTCTGACGTGCCACTCTTGACAACCGTCGACGAGATGCTCAGGATTGCGGAACTCCAGCTGGCAGCTATCCGCTTTGACCACCTGTCGATTGACCTCATTGACAATGCTGCGCAGGCAGGTGTCGATCGTGAAGATAGCGAGTCGACGCCGATCGAGATTACCTGCAAGCTCGGGACTCGGCAGGAAGGAAAAGAGTTCGGAGCTCGGTTTGAATTCCATTTCAAAGCCGCGCAGTGGCAGGCCGTTATCGCGGTCATCACCGATTATGCGGGGTCTCAGGAGTTTGTTCTCGCCCCTGAAGCATCTGCCGACTTCGCATCGAAAGTCGCGCTCATGGCAGCGATTCCCTTTGTTCGTGAAGCCCTCAGTGGCTTGACCGCGCGGGTCACTGGCACGGCCGTTCTCCTGCCTCTCATTCGCGCCGGCCAAATCACGTTCGCTCCCAACAAGTAGTCCATGCGGTTTTCTTATAGGGTCTGCGCCCCGTGAACGCGGCGGGCCTCGTTCCTCATGTGGGACGAGGCCGCCGCGCGTTCATGATGCTCCGTCAGATAGAAATACGCTCAGGTGTGCTGCGTCATCGAATGATCCATAAAGCGTGAAGGCATTCACGAAAACGCTGTGAAACACTAGCCAAAATGGCGATCAAGCGTGCGAGGGCGGGGGAGGGGGCGACTAGCGTGGAAAGGGCGGTGCCGCGTGCGCCGCACCCAACAATGCAAGTCAGCCCCGGCCTCGTGAAACGACGGCCGCGACCACCCCAGGAGGTGCGCACATGACCCTGTCCACGATCCTTATCGGGATCCTGCCCTCTGTCTTCTTCGGCGTCGCCACGACGCTGATGGGAAAGACCGGCGGATCAGACCGCCAGCGAGTCATGGGCGCCGTCCTCGGCGGCCTGCTCATGGCCGTCGTCGCGACCCCGTTCCTGCACCCCGCCTGGACGCCGCTGAACCTGGGCGTGTCCTTCCTGACCGGTCTGCTCCTCGGCGTCGGCGTGTGCGATCAGCTGCGCTCCTACTCGGTCCTGGGCATGAGCCGCACGATGCCCCTGTCCACCGGCGGCCAGCTGGTGCTCATGTCGCTCGCGGGCATCGCGATCTTCGGCGAGTGGCTCCACGGCGGCGCACTGCCCTACGGCATCGCGGCCATCGCCGTCCTCATCGTCGGCATCTGGTTCCTGTCGCGCTCCGAATCCGGATCCGACGCGGCCTCCCTCGACTGGAAGCGCGGTGCCTTCCTGCTGACCACCTCGACGCTGGGCCTCGTGGCGTTCCCCCTCATCATTAAGTGGTTTGGTATCCAGCCCGCAGAGTTCCTCCTGCCCCAGGCGGTCGGCTACACCGTGTACTGCGCGATCTTCTTCGCGATCCAGGGCCGCGGCGGAGTGGCCCCCGAGGACTCGCTGCGCCACCGCCGCATGCTCCCCTCGACCTTCAACGGCGTCCTGTGGGGCACCGCCATCCTGCTGCTCCAGCTCAACTCCAATAAGCTGGGCGCGGGCACGGGCTTTACCCTCTCCCAGCTGGAATCCTCATCTCCACGCCGCTGGGCATCCTGTGGCTCCACGAGACGCGCTCGCGCAAGGAACTGCGCTGGACCATCATCGGCGTCGCCCTCGTCATCGTGGGCGCGGTCCTCGCGGGGGTCGCGAAGACCCTCGACGTCGCCTGAGCGGCGCGGCGACAGTCTGATAATCACGGCGGCGGGTCGGAGGCCTCGCCGCCGTGTTTGTTAGCATCTTCCCCCTCACCCGCTGCCCTGCGAGGACCGGCACGTGTGGGAGAATTGCCCCATGTTGATTCTGGACGGTCGCGCCCTGTCTTTCGCCGAAGCCCGAGACATTGAACGTCAGCACGTTGAATCCGCCGCGGCGGACGGCGACCCCGACCGCTACATGCGCCAGGTCGCCGAGAAGGTCGCCGATCGTGTCCGCTACCTGTCCGATCCGCTTGCGTGGCTGTGGAATATACCGGAGGCGGCCGCCATTTCCAGGCTGCGAGACGATATTGGTCTTGACGAGGCAGCTGCGCGCATCGAAGACTTGGACACCTGCGTGGTCGCTTTCGTTGGCGGAGGCGACAACGGCGGCGATGCCCTGTACGCGTGCGCGCTGCTGGCGGAGCAGGGGATGGTTGTCACAGCATTTCTGCTCAAGCCCACGTGTCATGCACGCGGCCTGGCTGCGGCTCGAGAAGCGGGAGTTGGCATCGTGGAACTGGGCGGTCGCTCCCTGCGCTCCATCGAAGGAACACCCGAGTGGGGCACTATCTGCGGTGCACGCCTGTGGATCGACGGAATCGTGGGCATCGGTTCACGCGGTCCCCTCACCGGTGAGCTCGCGGATACGGTGACGTGCCTGAACGACGCAATGCGCGCGCACCCGAAGAAAGTGATTGCCATCGATGTACCGTCGGGCCTCACCGATGACGACGGCGCGGTCCGCGGTCCGATTCTGCGGGCCACACACACCCTCGCGGTTGGCACCTACAAGCGCGCACAGATCCTGCCGCCCGCCGTCGAATACTCCGGCGAGGTGAGGCTGATGCGAATGTATTGGAGCGAGGTGGCCACCAGCACGCGTCCCGACGCTGACGGAACGATCGGCGCGGGCGACATCTACTACTACGACGATGAATATCGCGCCCACTCCGCCGTGCCGGTTCCCGCATTCTCGGACGACAAGTACGCGCGCGGCGTCGTCGGCCTCGTCGCCGGATCTGACACCTACCCGGGTGCTGGTGTTCTCGCCACGCGCGGGGCCCTCGCTGCAGGCGTGGGTATGGCTCGCCTCAACTCGACGAGGCGCGTCCAGGATCTCGTGCTGGCCGACCAGCCGGGCGTCGTCATGGTCGGGGGACGCATTCAGGCGGCGCTCATCGGGCCCGGCCTGGACGAGGAACGCCGCGAGGACGCGCTCGAACTCGCTCAGTTCTGCGGACAGTCCGGCATGCCGCTCGTCATCGACGCGTGGGCGCTTGACCTCGTCCCCGAGCTTCTCGGCTCGCTCACCCCCGATGCCACCGTGCTCACCCCGCACTACGGCGAGGCAGCGCGCCTGCTGAGCGCGCTCGGAACACCGATCACGAAGCGCGAGGTCGCGGCCTCCCCCCTGCGCTACGCCCGCGCCCTCCACGAGGCCACGGGCTGCCATATTGTCCTCAAGGGCCCCGTGACGATCGTCTACTCGTTCGAATATGTCGCCGTCGACGCGGAGGAAAACTCCGTTACGAGCCTCGACGGAACCGAGAACGGCGCGGACACGCGCCCCGAGCTCACGCGCGTCTACGAACCCACGGTCAGTGCGACAAGCACGTCCTGGGCCGGCATCGCAGGCAACGGTGACGTCCTGGCAGGTTTCATCGCGGGAATTCTGGCGCGCGCCAGTGCGCGAGAAAGCGCTGGCTCTCGCTCGCAGTGCGTCACCTCGGCGCGCCTATCGGCAGCCGTGTGTCTGCACGTCCGCGCGGCCTACGCTGCCGCGAATCGACACAACGGCGGCGCTCCCATTCAAGCCAGCGACATCGTGGCCGCGATTCCCGCTGTCCTGGCCGACCGCAGACCGTAACACCTCAGACGCCGCTGGCTCTCGTGGCGCTGCGCGGTCGTTCTCGCGTGAGATACTAGGGGAGTGACTGTCACAGACATTCAAAGCGAGGGACGGGGGTACCCGTCGCAGGCAGCCGTCGACCTGGCCGCCATCAAGCACAACCTGGGCGTCCTGCGAGCAGCCGCCCCCGGCGCGCTCCAGCTCGCGACCGTCAAGGCGAACGCCTACGGGCACGGCCTCCTCCCGGTCGCGCTCGCCGCCCTGGACGGTGGCGTGGACTGGCTGGGCGTCGCCCAGCTGGCCGAGGCATTCGCGCTGCGCCGAGGCCTCGACGAGGCCGGCATTGCCCGCGTGGACGCGCCCCTCCTCGCGTGGATCTCCACCTCCTCCTCCGACTTCGCGGCCGCGATCGAGGCCGACATCGACCTGTCCGTGTCGTGGACCTGGGTCCTCGCCGACATCTGCGCCGCCGCCCGAGCGGTCGGCCGCCCCGCCCGCGTCCACGTCAAGATCGACACCGGCATGTCCCGGCGCCGGCTCCACCCTCGCCGACCTGCCCGCCCTGGCCTCGGCCCTGCGCATGGCGCGGACGACGGCCTCGTCGACATTGTGGGCGCATGGAGCCACATGTCCCGCGCCGACGACCCCAGCGATGAGGGAAACGCCTCGACCGCGAGCCACGTGCGGATTTTCGAGGAGGGCCTGGCGATCCTCGCCGACGCCGGCATTACGCCGCGCATCCGTCACCTGTCCGCCACCTCGGGCATCCTGTGGCATCCCGAGGCCCACTACGACATGGTCCGCGCCGGCATTGGCCTGTACGGCCTCAGCCCCGACCCTCGCGGTCGCGACCGCCGACGAACTTGGCCTCATCCCCGCCCTCGAGCTGAGCGCGCCCCTCACCTCCGTCAAGGTCATCGAGGAGGGGACCCCTGCCTCGTACGGGGGAACCTGGGTCGCGCCCACGCGCCGCTGGATCGGCCTCGTGCCCCTCGGCTACGGCGACGGCATCTTCCGCGCGGCCTCCAATAAGGCCCGCGTCGTCGTTCGCACCGAGGCCGGCCTCCTCAATGCGCCGCTCGTCGGACGCGTGTGCATGGACCAATTCATAGTCGACCTCGGGCCAGCCGAGGGAAGCCCCGGAACGCCGACCGCGCGCAGCGGGCAGGCCCCCGCCGTCCCCGGCGACATCGCCACCCTCTTCGGCTCCGGGATCGGCGGCGAGGCCTTGGCCGACGACTGGGCGCAGGCAGCCGGTACCATCAACTACGAAATCGTCACCCACCTGGGCGCACACATCCCCCGCATCTACCGGGATGGCGCCGACGCGACCTTCGGGAGCAACTCATGACCCAGCCCATCGCCTCCTACGAGGTGTCGACGCGCGACGCCGACCAGACGCGCGCGTTCGGCGAAGACCTTGGTCGCATCCTCGCGGCCGGAGACCTCCTCATGCTCTCCGGGGGCCTCGGCGCGGGTAAGACCACCCTCACCCAGGGCATCGGCGTTGGCATGGGCGTGCGCGGACGCGTCGCATCCCCGACGTTCATCGTCGCCCGCGTCCACCCGTCTCTGAGCGGCGGCCCCGACCTCATCCACGCGGACGCCTACCGCATCACCGACCTGAACGACCTCGAGACCCTCGACCTCGACTCCTCCCTCGACGAGGCCGTCACCGTCGTCGAATGGGGCGAAGGCAAGACCGAGGCCATGAGTGACGAACGCCTCTCCATCGAGGTGCGCCGGGCATCGGGCGGCGAGGCCGCCCACGACGGGGACGTCATCGACCTGGAGAACATGGACGACGGCACGCGCGTCATCGTCCTGCACGCCCACGGGCACCGCTGGGACGGCGTCCTCGACGGCGTCGTCGCCGCCCACGGCGGAACCCGCATCGACGAGGCTGACACCGACGAGTAGGATCACACCGTGCGAGAGATAGCCCTAGACACCCAAGCGGCCACCACCGTCGCCATCATCGACGACGGCCGCGTTCTCGGCCGCGCCCAGAACGACTCTGGACGTCACCACGCCGAATCCATCACCCCGCTCGTGCGCGAGGCGCTCGCGGCAGCAGGCCTGCCCGCGCAGCTCGCCGACGCCGGCATTGATCGAGTCCTCGTGGGCACCGGCCCCGCCCCCTTCACCGGGCTGCGCGCAGGCCTCGTCTCCGCCCGCGTCCTCGCCTCGGTCGCCGGCGTGCCCGCCTACGGCGTGTCAGCCCTCGACGTCATCGCCCGTCAGGGCCTCGACCGGCTGCCTCCCGACACCCGCGTCTACGCGATCGCCGACGCGCGTCGCCGCGAACTCTACTGGGGTTCGTACGTGTCCGCCGGGCCCGACGACGTCACCCTCGAGGGGCGCCTCGAGGTGGGGGATGTTTCTACACTGCTGGGTGCCATGCGGACCGCCCCCGGCCTCGTCGTCGCGGGAGCGCCGATCCCCGCGCACAGTGCCGACGCGCTCGCGCACGTTGACCTCGGACCCCAGGTGAGCCTCGATCCCGCCGTCATGAGCCGCATCGTCGCCACGCGCCTGTCGCGCGGCGAAGACGATCGCCTCCGCACCGATCCCCTGTACCTGCGCCGCCCCGACATTCAGGGCCAGCCCACCGCGCGCCTGTGAACGCCACGCTGCGCGTCGCGGACCCGGGAGACCTCGAACTTGTCGCCGCCCTCGAGGCCGAGGTGTTCGCCGAGGACCCCTGGACCCCCTACATGATCGCTGAGGAGCTTTCCTCCCCGGCCTCGCGCTATTGGATTGCCACGGATGAGTCCGGCGACGTCGTCGGATACGGAGGAGTCAAGGTCGGTGGAGACCAGGCCGACGTCATGACCATCGGCGTGCGCGCTCACGCGCGGGGGCGAGGCATCGGCGCGGCCATCCTGGAGGCCCTCCTGGACTGGTCACGCGAGGCCGGAGCGCGCGAGATCTTCCTTGACGTGCGCCCCTCCAACGAGGGGGCCATCGGCCTGTACGAGTCCCGAGGTTTCGTTGAAATCGGGCGCCGTCCGCGCTACTTCCGCAACCCCGTCGAAGAGGCCGTCGAGATGAGGGCGCCCTGATCTGAGACGATGCGACGACCGCCACCAAATAGGTATGGTCGGTGTATCAAAATTCGTGTCTTTTTACCCCCGTTTGCGGGGTCAATGGTCCTACGTGTTTTCCTTGCGATAGTGGCTCAAGCTGCCCGAGATAACCGCGGAAAATGGCCGAAAATGACACCGTGTCGAGATCCTTCGCGGGCGGCCTCGTGCCATGGTCCTACGAAGCGGACGAAAAGCGTCGATATGCTCATGTCATGGCCACTCAAAATGTCGCAACGAAGAAGCGCCGCGCGTGGACCACCAGCGTCTTTATTAAGCAGCTGATGGCCGTCTCGGGCTTCGTTTTCGTTTTCTTCTTGCTGTTCCACTCCTACGGCAACCTCAAGATGTTCCTGGGCGCGGAGGTCTACAACGACTACGCGCACTGGCTGCGTGAAGAGGCTTTCGTGCCGATCTTCCCGCACGGCGGATTCATCTGGGTCTTCCGCGCCGCCATGGTGCTGATGCTCATCATCCACCTGTGGGCCGCCGCCTACACCTGGAAGCGTTCGCGTCGCGCTCGCTCCACCCGCTACGTCGTCAAGAAGTCCGTCTCGG
This sequence comes from uncultured Xylanimonas sp., assembly GCA_927911615.1. GTDB lineage: Bacteria > Actinomycetota > Actinomycetes > Actinomycetales > Actinomycetaceae > Pauljensenia. Next base: position 6,394 of record CAKMQM010000196.1, on the reverse strand, counting down.
ACTCCTACGCGGCTCGCACCATGCGTATGAGCGGTGTTCTCATCCTGCTGATCCTGATCTTCCACATCGCTCACTTCACCACCGTGAGCCTGCCCGCGAAGGTCGCGAACTTCGGCGCTGACGTCACCACGCCCTACGCTCGTATGGTTGCTTCCTTCCAGTCGCCGGTCCTGGTGATCCTCTACGCCGTGTTCGTCGGCTGCGCCTGCATCCACGTCTCCCACGGCTTCTGGTCCATGTTCCAGTCGCTCGGTTGGGTGCGTAACGCGACCCGCAAGCCGCTGGTTCTCCTCTCGGGCCTGGTCGGTCTGGTCATCTTCGTGATGTTCATGGCCCCGCCCGTCGCCATCGTCACCGGCTTGATCCACTGAGGAAGGGCACGCAATCATGACCGATACACTCATCCACGGCCTCTACCGTGAAGGCGAGAAGATCGCCGACACGAAGGCCCCCCACGACGTCCCGATCGCGCAGCGCTGGGAGCAGCGTAAGTTCAGCGCCGCGCTGGTCAACCCCGCCAACCGCCGTAAGCTGCGCGTCATCATCGTCGGCTCCGGCCTCGCGGGCGGCGCCGCCGCCGCCTCGCTCGGCGAAATGGGCTACAACGTCGACTGCTTCTTCTACCAGGACTCCGCCCGCCGCGCGCACTCCATCGCTGCGCAGGGTGGTATCAACGCCGCGAAGAACTACCGCAACGACAACGACTCCGTCTACCGTCTCTTCTACGACACGGTCAAGGGCGGCGACTACCGCGCTCGCGAGGACAACGTCTACCGCCTCGCCGAGGTCAGCGCCAACATCATCGACCAGTGCGTCGCGCAGGGTGTCCCCTTCGCCCGTGAGTACGGCGGCCTCCTCGACAACCGCTCCTTCGGTGGCGTGCAGGTGTCCCGTACGTTCTACGCGCGTGGCCAGACGGGTCAGCAGCTGCTGATCGGCGCCTACCAGGCGCTCGAGCGTCAGGTTGCCGCGGGTACCGTCACCGAGCACTCGCGTCACGAGATGGTCGAGCTCATCGTCGACGAGGGCAAGGCCCGCGGAATCGTCGCCCGCGACATGTCCACCGGCAAGCTCGAGACCTTCATCGCCGACGCGGTCGTCCTCGCCACCGGCGGCTACGGCAACGTGTTCTTCCTGTCCACCAACGCGATGGGCTGCAACGCGACCGCCATCTGGCGTGCGTACCGCAAGGGCGCCTACTTCGGCAACCCCTGCTTCACGCAGATCCACCCCACGTGCATCCCCCAGCACGGCGACCAGCAGTCGAAGCTGACCCTCATGTCGGAGTCGCTGCGTAACGACGGCCGCATCTGGGTTCCCAAGCGCGCTGAGGACTGCGAGAAGGACCCGCGTGAGATCCCCGAAGAGGATCGCGACTACTACCTGGAGCGCATCTACCCCTCGTTCGGTAACCTCGTGCCCCGCGACATCGCGTCGCGCCAGGCCAAGAACATGTGCGACGAGGGCCGCGGCGTCGGCCCGAAGATCGATGGTGTCGCCCGCGGCGTCTACCTCGACTTCTCCGACGCGATCAACCGTATGGGCCTGGCCGCCGTGTCCGCCAAGTACGGCAACCTCTTCGACATGTACGAGCGCATCACGGGCGATAACCCCTACGAGGTGCCGATGCGCATCTACCCGGCCGTCCACTACACCATGGGTGGCCTGTGGGTTGACTACGACCTCGAGTCGAACCTGCCCGGTCTGTACGTGGCCGGCGAGGCGAACTTCTCCGACCACGGCGCGAACCGCCTGGGTGCCTCGGCGCTCATGCAGGGCCTGTCGGACGGCTACTTCGTCCTGCCCAACACGATCAACGACTACCTGGCGCACTGCTTCCACCTGCCCAAGCTGGACGAGAACTCGCCTTCCGTGAAGGAAGCTCTCGACTCGGCGCAGGGCCGCATCGACACCCTCATGTCGATCAACGGCACCCGCTCCGTGGACTCGTTCCACAAGGAGCTGGGCAAGATCATGTGGGAGTACTGCGGCATGGAGCGTACCGAGGAAGGCCTCAAGAAGGCCATCGGTTTGATCCGCGAGCTGCGTGCCGACTACTGGAAGAACGTTCGCGTTCCCGGCAAGTCGATCGGTGAACTCAACCAGTCCCTCGAGAAGGCCGGCCGCGTCGCCGACTTCATGGAGCTGGGCGAGCTCATGTGCATCGACGCGCTGCACCGCGAAGAGTCGTGTGGCGGCCACTTCCGCGCGGAGTCCCAGACTCCCGAGGGTGAGGCCCTGCGTCACGACGACAAGTTCCTGTACGTGGCGGCTTGGGAATACGCTGGCGAAGGCGAGCCCCCGATCCTCCACAAGGAAGACCTGATTTACAACGACATCGAGCTGAAGCAGCGGAGCTACAAGTGAACCTGACACTGAGGATCTGGCGCCAAAACGGTCCCGAAGACAAGGGCGCAATTCATGAATACCAGGTGAAGGGAATCTCGGAAGAGTCCTCGTTCCTGGAGATGCTCGACGTCCTGAACGAAGAGCTCTTCGCACGTGGCGAGGAACCCATCGCCTTCGACTCCGACTGCCGCGAGGGCATCTGCGGTCAGTGTGGCATCGTCATCAACGGTATCGCTCACGGCCCGGAGGTCACCACGACCTGCCAGCTGCACATGCGTTCCTTCAACGATGGCGACGTCATCACGATCGAGCCGTGGCGCGCATCGGGCTTCCCGATCATCAAGGACCTCGTGGTCAACCGCAGCGCCCTGGATCGCATCATCCAGGCCGGCGGCTACATCTCCGTGAACACGGGTGCAGCCCCCGACGCGCACGCGACCCCGGTCCCGAAGCAGGACGCGGATCGCGCGTTCGAGGCCGCCGCGTGCATCGGCTGTGGTGCGTGCGTGGCTGCCTGCCCGAATGCCTCCGCGATGCTCTTCACCTCGGCGAAGGTCACGCACCTCGGCCTGCTCCCGCAGGGCAAGCCCGAGAACTACAAGCGTGTCGTTAACATGCTCAACCAGATGGACGAGGAGGGCTTCGGCTCCTGCTCGAACATTGGCGAGTGTGCTGCGGTCTGCCCCAAGCAGATCCCGCTCGACGTGATCGCAAACCTCAACCGCCAGCTCGGCAAGGCTGCCTTCAAGGGCGTCTGATTCGGCTGGAGTGGCCTCGCGGAGGGCCCGGCGCGCACGCGCCGGGCCTCCCGCGTTTGTGAGGAGCAGAAGCGGCGGCACAGTGACTTGACGCAGTGTGATGACGAGGCTCGACCGCTGCCATAGCCGCACGCAAAATGCTTATGACGCCGCGGTAGTCGGCGTATCATGGAGACATCATCGGCTCAGAGAGGAGCACGCCATGCAATTTGATGAAACCGGCCCGAACACGCATACGCGCCGCTACTGGGTCAGCGCGACCGTCGGCATCACGGCGATGATCGCCTTCGCGATTCTGTCGATCCTCTTGCTCCTGGGCAGCTTTTTGGCTCCCCCCAGGTTAAGCCGATCGCCGACTCGCTGTTCCCTGGAGTCTGCTGGTCTTCGCGGTTGCGGGCGTCTCGATGTTCATCGCGAACGCGCGTCCGCGGGATTAGATCGACGCCGACGACGCACGCGCCGGACCCGCTCGCTTCGTGCGTGCGGCGGTGCCCGCATGCGCGGATTAAACTGGGGGCGTGAGTGAACCCCTGGTCCTTGGTATTGAGTCAACCTGCGACGAGACCGGCGTCGGCCTCGTGCGCGGTACGCAGCTGCTGGTCGACCGCACGGCCACGTCGATGGATGAGTACGCCCGCTACGGCGGCATCATCCCCGAGATCGCGTCGCGCGCGCACCTGGAGTCCTTCCTGCCGACGCTGGATGCTGCGCTCGACGAGGCCGGAGTGACCCTGGCGGATGTGGACGCGATCGCGGTCGCGGCCGGACCGGGCCTCGTCGGTTCGCTGACCGTCGGTATCTGCGCGGCGAAGGCCCTGGCCTCGTCGCTGGGCAAGCCCCTGTACGGCGTCAACCACGTGATCGGCCACCTGGCCGTCGATAAGCTCGCTGACGGGCCGCTGCCCGAGCACTTCATCGGACTCGTCGTCTCCGGTGGCCACTCCAACATCCTCGAGATCCGCAACATCGCGACGGACGTCGTCGAGCTGGGCGGAACCCTGGACGATGCCGCGGGCGAGGCCTTCGACAAGGTCGGGCGCCTCCTCGACCTGCCTTACCCGGGCGGCCCGCACGTGGACCGCCTGTCCCAGCAGGGGGACCGCGAGGCGATCCGTTTCCCGCGCGGCCTGGCTGCCGGTAAGGACAAGGAACGTCACAAGTACGACTTCTCCTTCTCGGGCCTGAAGACCGCCGTCGCCCGCTACATCGAGGGCGCGACCGCGCGCGGCGAGGTCGTCAGCAAGGAAAACGTGTGCGCCGCCTTCTCCGAGGCCGTCAACGATTCCCTGACCGCGAAGGCCGTGCGCGCCGCGCTGGACACCGGATGCGACACGATTGTCGTGGGCGGCGGTTTCTCCGCGAACTCCCGAATGCGAGCTCTGCTGACGGAGCGGGCCGAGGCGGCCGGCGTTCAGGTTCGCATGCCCCCTCTGCGCTTCTGCACGGACAACGGTGCTCAGATCGCGGCGATTGGCTCCGAGCTGGTCGCGGCTGGCCTGCCGCCGTCGGACTGGGACTTCTCCCCGGATTCGGGCATGGAGCTGACGACGACGTACCTGGCGCCGCGCGCCTGAGGGCGGCCGGCGGGCCTAGCGCAGGCCGTCCATAAAGCTCTGCGCGATCGAGCTCCACGAGGTGTAGAAGCCGCCCACCATGTTGGCGGCGATTCCGATGAGGAGTGCGGCGCTTACCGTGGCCGCCCCGAGCGACGTCAGACGCGCCAGGTATCCGAGTATCCGGAGCGCGGGACGCGGTACAGAGGCGAAGAGCCCCGAGCGTTGCGCGCGGTGACGCGCCCGGTGCGGATGGCGTCGGCCTGTTCGCGCTCGTCGTCGTGACGGCACAGCTGCCAGCGCGGCGCGACAAGCCACGTGAGAATGAGCGAGACGAGTACGCCGGCGATCAGGAGGCCCAGCGTCAGGTACCCGTTCGGGGCGGTCGGCCGGACCTCGTGCGTCACGGTCGTCACCGGGACGATGGACGCGCTGGCATCGGAGGACTGTGCCGTCGCCGCCGTCGAAGCGGCGCCGACGGCCCGGGAGACCCGGTCGGAGGACCCCCACCACGCCAACATCGTCGGAATGTGTTCGCGCCACAGCGGGCCCGCGTGCCCACCGGTCGGCGGGACATCCGTCGTCACCGTGTCGGGTTCCTTGACGGCGGAGGCCATCTTGAGGGCGGTGTATGCGCCGCCAACGGCGTCGTCGCCGGCGGCCATCGCGTAGATGCGCATCCCGTCGGGAGTGCGATTCGCGAGCATGATCGACAGCGTGTTGTCGGCCAGGTACTGGTCGCCCTGGTTGGTCATCTGCCCCTCAATCTGCGTGTCATAGCCGGACAGAGAGGCAGCGGCGCCGTAGGTCTCGGGCGTGCGCAGGGCCGTCCAGATCGCGCAGTAAGCGCCGGCGGAGAAACCTCCGATCATCCAGGCGTCGCGATTGGACGTCGTATTGGGGAAGTTGTGTCGGATCATCTCGGGGACGTCGTGGGACACCCACGTGTAGACGGCGGGGCGCCCCTCGATATCGGCACAGTCGTGGGCCTCCTCGTCGACGTTGAGGGAGGGGCCGACGATGATTGTCGGCGGGATGATCCCCGCGTCGATGGCGTTGTTCAGGGCTTCCTGTACCTGCGCGCCCTGCATAGTGCCGTCGGGGCCGCCGGGGTAGCCGTGGAGAAGCTCGATGACCGCGTAGGTCTTGCCGTCGGTGGGAGAATAGTCGCGCGGGGTGATAACGAAGACGTCCTGGGTGATCCCGCTTGACGGCCGGTCCAGGTGGTCTGGAGCATGCCGTCCTCGGTCTTCGTGAAGGTCGCGTCGAGTTCGGATGCGGCAGCGGACTGCGCGTTGACGTCGGCCTCGCCGCCGGATTGGGCGGTTGTTCCAACGGTGGTCGACAGGGCGAGTTTCGCTAGATCCCCGCTGGTCTTCACAAGGCCGAGCGAGCGATTGAAGACGAGTGCCCCCGCGGATGCGATAAGGATCGTGGGCACGAGGAGGATGACCGCGCGTCCCAGCCACCGCCTCGTGCGTCCCGGGCAGCGCGAGGGGGCCGAACGCGCGAGCAAAGATGCCCCCGCCAATAGAGAGAGGATCGCCAGGACGGCGACCACCACGAGGGTCTTGAGCGAGGTGAGGGGGATGCTTCCCAGGGCGCTCATCGGCTTTCCTTTCCGCCCCCATCGGACGAGGCCGTGGCAGCGAGTGTGTCCTCAGCGGCGCGCACTCCCGGGAAGCCGCTCGCGTCGAGCGCAGGTCGCCGACGCCTTCGCGGCGAGCTTGGCGA
>CAKMQM010000195.1:0-11799 GCA_927911615.1 uncultured Xylanimonas sp. | reverse complement strand
CTGGTTGGAGGTCTCGCCGTCGGAGAAGACGGAAGAGCGCGCGCACGTTCTGGGGGTGGCGTTCCTTGTTTTTCTTCAGGAGCTTGGCGAGGTCTTGGGCGGGTCGGTTCACCGACGATCCCTGGGAGGAACTGGAGAGCTCGCGGTCGAAGGAATCCATGTACGAGACGACCGCGGAAGCGTCGGAGGTCAGCGGTAGGTCCGTGTGGACTCTCGAGTCCCAGGACATGATGGAGAAGCGCGAGCCGGTGAGGATGTTCATCATGATCGAGATGTCGTTGCGCACACCGTCGATGCGGGGCTTGCTGCCGTCCCAGTCCTCGGCGGCCATGGAGCCGGTGCGGTCGATGACGAAGTAGACCTCGAGGGTCGAGGTCACTTCCTGGGCTTCACCGGGGATCGACGGGCCTGCGCCCATGATGATGACTGTGACGACAATGAGGAAGCGACGCAGAACATCCATGACGTGGCGGCGGGTAGCGCGCTTGGCCGACAGGAACACGAAGAGCGCGCCGAGCACGGCGATGATGCCCAGGATGAGCAAGTGAAAGACGGGGCGAAAAATCATGTCAGAGCCTCCCGAAAGCCAGCAGACCGAGCAGGGACACGACGCCGACGAGTGTCCACCCCAGGGCGGCGCCGGGGCGGTCCGTCTCTATCATCTTTCCAGCGGAGTCGAGTTCTTCTTTCTGTTCGGCCTCGATCTGCTTCACCACGCTATCCACCGCCGACGGGGAGGAGGCATCGTAGAAGTCGCCGCCGGTCTTTCGGACCTCGTCACGCAGCTGGAGGGCCTCGCGGCCCAGGCTGATATCCGATCCCGGGTACAGGGCCGTGACCGTCACGCCCTGGCTCTTCGCGAATTCGATCGCCTCGCTCAGGTCGTAGACGCCCTCGCCGTACACCTCGTTGTCGGTGGCCAGCAGGATGGTGCGGGAACGCTGCTTGTCGTTATGGTCGAAGCCCATGACGCACGAGGCCAGACCGTCGCCGACGAGCGAGGAGACTTCCTGATTCTCGTCCAAGACGGGCTCCAGGTACTCGAAGAGTTCCCTTGTTCCAGATATCTTTCCGCCCACTTGGATGAGGCCGGTGTCGATCGTGTCCGACATGTCCTGGAGGACGTCGGTGGCCATGTCGTAGTCGTCGGTGAGCGGGAACATCGTCATCGAGTAGGCGTCCCACAGCTGCAGCGAGATTCTCTCGCCCTCGAAGTGGGAGATGATTTGCCGGAAGGCCTCGCCGATCTTCGAATCGTAGGGCAGCATCGATCCGGACGAGTCCAGGCACAGGACGATGTCGCGGCTCGCGGACTTGTCGTGCTTGACGTAGCGGTCGACGGCGCGCCCGCCGACACGGAGGTCGCGATGACGGCGATCAGGAAGCAGACGAAGGCTATGGCCAGCGAGGCGCGCGTGCGACGCACGAGCGCCTGGTACTTCGGCAGGCCGCGCAGGTAGCCCGTGTTGGCAACCCAGCCCTTCTTGCCCGAACGCACGCCGGCGCGACGCGCGAGCAGCCACCCGACGACCGTCGCGATTGCGACAACCGCCAGGACGACGGGGATCAACCACCAGAACCTCATACGTTCACCGCCTCCACGGCCATGGTCAAGACGTTGGTGACGGCCTCGTGAGAGGGCTGCCCCTGCGGGATGTCATCGCCCGAGAAACTGGGGACTTCGCAGGCCTGCAGGATGTCGCCAGGCCCGGCCACACGGGGACGAGCTCGCGCACTTCGGACACGGTTGCGACCTCGAGGTCTCGGCCCGTTCGCTCAGTGCCCAGCGCACGCATGAGTCCCGCGAGCGCCAGGTGAACGCCGCGCGCATCCAGGTCACCGTCGGCGTAGCGGTCGGCAATCTGATCGATGTACGTAAGGTACTTCTTGCGGCGGGCATCCGTAATCGTCTGAAGTTCCATGACCTCGCCGATACGCGACGTCCACCAGCGCCAGATGCTGTAGACAATCCACCCCAGGACGGCGACAACGAGCACCGTCCCCAGGATCCACATCCAGTTCGGGTAGAGCGCGGGATCGTTCAGGCCGTTGGTGAGATCACCGGACATGTGCTCCCCTTTCGAGGGCTCGCATGAGTGCGCGCGGGACGTCCTGACTGGAGCCCACGTCCACGCGGATCACCCCACGTTTATCGAGCATTTGGGCGACCGCGTGTCGGCGCATCGCCACAAGATTGGCGGCTTCCCCGGCCAGCTGCGAGTCACGCAACAGGAAGTCCGGGAGGGGCCCTTCGGTCACATCGACCACGTTCGTTCCCTCCTCAAGGGAGGTCGGGTCGATGTCCTCGACGCTCACGAGGATGACCTGGTGGCGCACGGACAGGGACTTGATGAGGTCATCGGACAGGCGCGTCGGCTCCGGCTGGGTTGCGTCGGTGACGATGACGATGAGGCTGCGGCGTCGGGTCACCGTCCGCGCGCGCGCCAGGAGCTTGGGCACATCCGAGTGCGGGGAGGACAGCGTGATGTCCTCCTCGATGCGGCGCATGATGGTTTCGGCGTGAGCGTTGCCGGATCGGGCGGGCATGAAGCGCACGCGCTCGGCGTCACCGGCGACGAGGCCGATCTGGTCACCGCGCGCGACGCTCAGCCATGCGATCGCCTCGCATGCGGCGAGGGCGACCTCTTCCTTCGTCTCACCCGACGGGGCGAGAGCACCCATTTCGCGGCCCGTGTCGACGACGAGCATCACCTGCAGGTTCGCCGTGGCCTCGTGCCTCTTGATAACCGGCGAACCGGTGCGAGCCGTCGCCGCCCAGTCGATTTCGCGCACGTCGTCGCCCGGCTGATAGGGAGCCAGGTCCATGAACTCCCAGCCGCGTCCCTGCCGCAGCGCGGAGTGCTGTCCATCCATGATGGACAGCAGCTTGCGCATAACGGGCAGCTGGATGCGCGTGGAGAGCGCGTGGATTTCGCGCGAGCGTACAGGCATTGCGTTCCTCGAGGGCGTCGGCGGCGGGCGGGAAAATCGTTACGGCACGGGCACCGCGTTGAACACGGCGTCGATCAGGCCCTCGATGGAGACGTTGTCCGCCAGTGCGTCAAAGGTACGGATGATGCGGTGGCGCAGGATGCCGTAGCGCATTTCCTTGATGTCGTCGGGCATGACGTGGTTGCGTCCCGCCATGAGGGCGATCGCCTGCGCGATCTGCATGAGGGCGATGCCACCACGGGGCGAGGCGCCCACGCGCACGTGCTTGTTCCAACCCGGCAGCGGGTTCGGTCCGGCGCCGCGGGTGGTGTTGACGATGTCGACGATGTAGGCCTTGAGGGTATCGTGCACGAACACGCGTCGGCGCGCTTCCTGCAGGGTGCGCACGTCGTCAAGGGTGATGGGCGCGACCGAGGCCTGCGAGCTCATCTGACCGGAGTCAATGCGGGTGAGAACCTCGAGCTCCTCGACGGGCGTCGGGTAGGTGATGACCTCCTTGAGGAGGAATCGGTCCATCTGCGCCTCGGGCAGCACGTAGGTGCCCTCTTCTTCGATGGGGTTCTGGGTGGCCATGACCATGAAGGGGCTGGGCAGCTTGTGGTTGACGCCGCCGATCGTGGTCTGGCGTTCCTGCATGGCCTCGAGCATGGCGGACTGTGTCTTCGCCGAAGAACGGTTGATCTCGTCGAGGAGGACCATGTTCGCGTGGACGGGGCCAGCTGGGTGACCATCTCGCCGCGCTCCTGGTTCCAGATCTGAGAGCCGACGATGTCATTGGGCATGAGGTCGGGCGTGCACTGGATACGGTGGAAGGTCCCGGACACCGCGGACGCGAGGGTCTGCGCGCCGTCGTCTTCGCCAGGCCGGGCACGGATTCGACCAGGACGTGGCCGCCGGCGAGGAGCGAGGCGGTGAGCGCGCGGCGCAGGCCTTCCTGCCCCACGACGGTGTGCTGGTAGATGGTGGTCATGCGATCGAGCAGGCTCTTCGCGTGGGCCAGCTCGTCGTTCGTCAAGTAGTTGGGCACGGGCTCTCCTTGCGTGCGCGGTCGGATGCTGTTCCAGTGTAGCCCTCCGGCTCCTTGTTGACACAACCCGGTCAGTTTTCGCTTCGTTATCGACGAGGCTGGGGCTGGCCGCGCTCGGGATCTTTCCTCTGCGTTTCGGCACTCCCCACGGGGAGAAAGGGGCGAGCCCGGAGTTTCCTCCGGGGCCTCGCCCTCAGGTCCGCGTTGATCAGGCCTGCTTCGCGGCGGCGATGCGCTCGCGGAACTTGGCCAGCTGCTCGGTGATGGCGGCGGGAACCTTGTCGCCGAACTGCGAGAAGTATTCCTCAGTGTCGTCCATCTCGGCGGCCCAAGCGTCGGGATCGATTGCGAAGAGCTTCGCCCAAACGGCCTCGTCGATGTCCAGGCCGTCCAGGTTGAAGTCCTCGAACTTCGGGTAGCGGCCGGTCACGCCGTCAATGGCCTCGACCTCGCCGGCGGCGCGGCGAACGATCCAGTCCAGGACGCGGGCGTTGTCGCCGAAGCCGGGCCACATGAAGTTGCCGTCTTCGTCCTTACGGAACCAGTTGACCTGGTAGACGTGCGGGAACTTCTCGCCCAGCTTGTCCTGCATCTCCAGCCAGTGGCCCCAGTAGTCGGCCATGTTGTAGCCGCAGAAGGGCAGCATGGCGAAGGGGTCGTGGCGCAGCGAGCCGGCCTTGACGTCGGTCGCAGCAGCGGTGACCTCGGAGGCCACGGAGGCGCCGATGAACACGCCGTGGGCGGGCTCGTACTGCTCGGCAACCAGCGGGACGTTGGTGGCGCGGCGGCCACCGAAGAGGATGGCGTCAATGGCGACACCCTCGGGGGCTTCCCAGTCGGGGCAGATGATGGGGCACTGCGAGGCGGGGACGGTGAAGCGGCTGTTCGGGTGAGCAGCCTTCTCGCCGGACTCGGGGGTCCAGTCGTTGCCGTGCCAGTCGATCAGGTGCGCCGGAACGTCACCGTCGATGCCTTCCCACCACACGTCGCCGTCGTCGGTCAGGGCGACGTTCGTGAAGATGGAGTTGGCCTTGGCGGTCTCCATGGCCATGGGGTTGGTCTTGTAGGAGGTGCCGGGGGCAACGCCGAAGAAGCCAGCCTCGGGGTTGATGGCGCGCAGGCGGCCATCGGGGCCCGGACGCATCCACGCGATGTCGTCGCCGACGGTCTCGACCTTGTAGCCGGGGATCGTGGGCTGGAGCATGGCGAGGTTGGTCTTGCCACAGGCGCTCGGGAAGGCGGCGGTGACGTGGAACTGCTGGCCGGTGGACTCGCGGGTCAGGCGCAGGACGAGCATGTGCTCGGCCATCCAGCCGTCGCGGCGGGCCATCGTCGAGGCGATACGCAGGGCGAAGCACTTCTTGCCGAGCAGGGCGTTGCCGCCGTAGCCCGAACCGAAGGACCAGATCTCGTTGGTCTCGGGGAAGTGGGTGATGTACTTCTCGTCGTTGCAGGGCCAGGTGGAGTCTTCCTGACCGGGCTCGAGGGGAGCGCCAACCGAGTGAACGGCGGGAACCCACACGCGGCCCTCGTTGATGAGGTCCATGGCAGCGGCACCCATGCGGGTCATGATGCGCATGTTGACAACGACGTAGGGGGAGTCGGTGATTTCAACACCGAGCTGGGAGATGGGGCCGCCCAGGGGGCCCATGGAGAAGGGCACCACGTACATGGTGCGGCCCTTCATGGCACCCGTGAACTTCTCGCGCAGGGTGGCCTTCATTTCCTTGGGGTCGGCCCAGTGGTTCGTCGGGCCGGCGTCCTCTTCCTTCTCACAGCAGATGAAGGTACGGGACTCAACACGCGCAACGTCGGACGGCTTGGAGCGAGCCAGGAACGAGTTGGGGCGCTTCTCCTCGTTGAGCTTGGTGAACATGCCGCTCTCGACCATCTGAGAGGTCAGGCGATCCCACTCCTCCTGGGAGCCGTCGGAGAACTCGATGGCGTCAGGCGTGGTCAGCTCAGCAATTTCAGCAACCCACTTGATGACATCTTCGGGAGCGTTCGCCGGAGCGGCTGCACGCACGTCCTGTTCGGTCACGGACATTTTGCCTCCTGAGGCATTTCGGATTGTCGAGGCCGCAGTTGCGTCCTCGATTGACAGAATCAATCATGCCGGACCTCTCACCCGCGCTTACGGGCGCTTGGTCCCGGTCACACCTCAATCGTAGTCGAACAAGTCACACACCGCCCGACCGATAGGGACCTTCAACCCACCCACAAGGGCCTTCATGAACGCTATACCCCGCCCCGACCTCGCGAATGCGACGGAAGTCGTCCATTCACCCATCGTCGTGAGATAGAACACCGAATACGGGGCTACAAATCCATCTCTGAACTTGAAGTCTCACCGCCCCATGACCGACGATTACAGGTAGCACAACAGTGCTGTTCACCATTGGAAGGACCGAGTACACCATGGGATTCCGAAACAAGACCCAAGGCCCTGACTTTTTTGAAGACTTCACCTCCCAGGCCCGCCAGCTCGTGCAGGCCGTCGAGTTCCTGACGCACATCTATGCCGCCTCCCCCGAAGAGCGTATCGCCCTGCGCGATCAGCTCCACGAGGTTGAGCACCGCGGCGACGAACTGAACCACGCGATCGTTCAGCGCATCAACTCCTCGTTCATCACGCCTTTCGACCGCGAAGACCTGCAGTCGCTGGCGTCGCACCTGGACGACTGCCTCGACTTCATCGACGAGGCCGGCGACCTCCTGGTCGTCTACGGCATTGCCGACATCCCCTCCTCCCTGGTCTCCCTGCTCAACGAGCAGATTGCGGTCATCAAGCACTGCGCGGACCTGACCGCCGAGAACATGCCCAAGCTGAAGTCGCCCGTGGACATGCGCGACTACTGGATCGAGGTCAACCGCCTCGAGAACGAGGGCGACCTGGCCTACCGCCGCACCCTGACGGCCCTGTTCGACTCGGGCCTCGACCCGATCACGATCATCAAGCTCAAGGACATCGTCCAGGGCCTCGAGTCCTGCGCCGACGCGTTCGAGGAGCTGGCCAACGTCATCGAGTCCCTCGCACTGAAGGAATCCTGAGCCGTGGATCTGAATCTGATCCTCGTCTGCGTCGTCATCGCCGTCGCGCTGTTCTTCAGCTACACGAACGGCTTCCACGACGCGGCGAACGCGATCGCGACCTCCGTGTCGACGCGCGCGTGGACTCCTCGCGCAGCGCTCCTCATGGCTGCGACGATGAACGTCATCGGCGCCATGATGGGCACAGCCGTCGCGAAGACAGTCGGTAAGGGCATCATTTCGATCAGCGACTATGCCGAGTCTCCCCTGCCGGAGATGCAGCAAAAGGGCCTGGTCATCATCCTGGCCTCCCTGCTGGGCGCCTGTATCTGGAACCTGATCACCTGGTGGTTCGGACTCCCCTCGTCCTCCTCGCACGCCCTCATCGGCGGCATGGTGGGCGCGGGCCTCATGAGCGGCACGGTCGTGTACTGGTGGGGCATCATGAGCCACGTCGTGATCCCGATGTTCGCCTCCCCCATCATCGGCTTCGTCATCGGCTACATCGCCATGAAGATCGTGCTGTGGGTGCTGCGCAAGGCGCAGTATCACCGCACAATGCGCCGCTTCCGCGCCGCGCAGCGCTTCTCCTCGGCGGCCATGGCCCTGGGCCACGGCATCCAGGACGCGCAGAAGACGATGGGCATCATCGTCATGGCACTGCTGGCCGGCGGCTACGGCGAGCAGCACAACATCCTCGATCCGATCACGGGCGAGATGAACGTGCCGCTGTGGGTGAAGGTGTCGGGCGCTCTGGCGATTTCGCTGGGTACGATGGCCGGCGGCGGTCGCATTATGCGCACGATCGGCCGTAAGATCATCGACCTGGATCCGGCTCGCGGCTTCACGGCCGAGGCCGTGTCCGCCTCGATCCTGTACCTGTGCTCCTACGTCATTCACGCCCCCATCTCGACGACGCAGGTCGTGTCGACGGCGATCATGGGCGTGGGGTGCACGAAGCGTTTCTCGGCGGTTCGCTGGGGCGTCGCGGGCAATATCGTCATCGCATGGTTCCTCACCCTGCCGGCCGCCGCTCTGGTGTCGGGCATCGTGTACATCATCGTGGCGCTGCCTCTGGGAGTTCACTGATGCGTGGTCGCCTCGTCGTGACGGCTGCGGTCGTCGCTCTTGCAGCTGCCCCGCTCGCGGCATGCTCGGATTCGTCCGTCATGCACATGCGGGTCGGGCAGTGCATCCTCCTGCCGGAGGATAAGAGCGTGACCACGGCGACGACGATCGATAAGACCAGCTGCACGCGCGAGCACGACGCTGAGGTCTTCGCCTTGGCGTCCGCGCCGGACGGGGATTTCCCGGGCGCCGAGGCGCTCAACCGGCAGGCCGAAACCGAGTGCATTTCCGCGTTCGACGCCTACGTGGGGTCGGATTACCTGACCTCGTCGCTCGACGCGACATGGATGATCCCGACGAAGGATTCGTGGGCGCAAAACGATCGTTCGATCGTGTGCCTGGTGCGTCCATTGGATCATTCGAAGCTCACCTCGTCGGTGAAGGAATCGGGCCTGTAGAGTCCGTCGAATCTCCGAACGTCATCGGGTGGTGTGTGGCTTTGGGCCGCACACCACCCGATACTTTTACCGTCGGGTATCTTGATCATTATCGTGCGTATCGCGAGTCCTCCTCGACCAGCACGCCCCATCAACCACGCCCCGTCAAGGAGAATCATGTCCCCTCACTCTTTCACATCCCACGCCGCGCGCCAGCGCTGATCCTCGGGGTCTCGGCAGCCATCCTGAGCCTGGGGTTGTCCGGATGCTCCAAGCCGAAGTCCGGATCCCCCAATCCCTCACAAGGCATGCCCACACCCGCATCGTCAGCAGCAGCGCCGCCGGCCTCCGCGAGTGCGAACACTTACCTGCAACCCCAGGTCGGAGAGTGCTACCAGTTCGCTTCGGGCGATAACACTAACGTCACGGTTGTCGACTGCAACCGGGCACATGACGCGGAGACCTTCCATATCTTTCAATTCGCAGGAACTAGCTATCCATCTGAAGACGAGTTTGTCCAGGAGAGCGATGAGATCTGCGCCCTCATCTTCGAGCACTACGTCGGCAAGCCCGTTGAGGAATCGACACTGGACTACGGCGAGGTTGCCCCCAAGGCGGAGACCTGGGCAAAAGGCGATCACACGGTGGAATGCTATGTCTTTGCCAAGGACGACAGTAAGCTCACCCAGTCGGTGAGGAACTCAAACATGTAACCTGCACTCATGCGCGCTCTGATGGCGGTTCGGCTTATGCCGGGCCGCCTCAGTGCTTCTTGGAGGCCTTGCGTGCGGGGACGGCGGGGTCCTTCGTAGTGACGCCGTGCGTTTCGAGGGCGGCGACAACCAGCCCATCGGGGCCGTGTTCGACGTGGGCGACGAGGACCTGGCCGTACCTCAGGCGCGGCGCCTCGCTGCCGGCGACGGGGGCCGACGCGTAGGCGCGGATTTCCTCGATGATGGCGTCGCGAGCCGTTCCCGCGACCGACAGGACCGTGGGGGACGCGTGCTCGCGCAGGCGCTCGGCCGCGAAGGCGCGGACGCGTCCGAGGCGCGCCTCGGCGTCGATCTGCGCATCCGAGCCGCAGGCGGTCAGGTCGAGGGCCTCGACGAGCGTCACCGATCCTCCGCCCATCGACGCCCACGGGGTGAGGCTCTGGCGCGAGCGGGCTGCCGGCGACGCGAACGCGCGGGCCACACCAAAGCTGGAGAGCAGGTCGATGAGGTCGAAGGCCTGGCGCACGCCGAATCGGCTGAGCGGCGGATCGACGGGTTCCGGCGCGTTCTCAACCTTCTTCGCCGAGGCCTGCTCCACCTGGGCGGCCCTCCTGGCCGCAGCCGAGGCCACCATCGCGGGGGTCGGCGCGGGGCGAGGTTTTGCAGGAGCCGCTGCCTTAGCGGGCACAGCGGGGCCGCCGGAAGAAGCGGAAGGAGAGGCGGAGGCGTGGGTGTCCCCGGCCTCGTCGAGGCGCGGGGTGAGTCCCTGCCCGGGACGCAGGACGAGAAGTGTGGTCGTCACGAGGCGGCCTTCGCGCGCGCGGGCGACGATGTCGGCGAGGAGTCGGCGGTCGCCTCGGCGCGTGAGCATATCGGCGGCGCGCTCGGGCGAGGTCCACGCGGTCTGGTCGATTTCGGTGCGCGGGGCGCGCGCGACGGGGGCGCGCAGGCGCTCGGAGGCGTGACCCGCGGGAACGGGGGTGCCCACCCAGTAGTGGACTTCCTTGGTCTGCCCGCCGCCCAGGCGGTAGCGCTGGGTCGTCAGGGGCGCGCCGAGCGTGATGATCTGGCCGGTTTCCTCCTCGACTTCGCGCACGGCGGCGGCGACGAGGGACTCACCGTTTTCGGTCTTGCCCTTAGGCCAGGACCAGTCGTGGTAGCGCGGCCGGTGGACCATGAGGACTTCGATGTCCGCGGGGTCGATGGGCTCGCCGGGGACGGCGACGCGCGTGGGGTCCGTGAAGCGCCAGACGAGTGCACCCGCAGAGCGAACGAGTCGCTGGGGGCGTGGGGCTGGCATCGGACGCATAGGGACAAGGGTAGTCGCCCGCGCGCGCCCATGCCCTGGTGGGCGCGCCACGTCACCCCGGCTCGGGCCTTCCACGAGGCCGTCCGGGGCGCGCCGGGATCAGCGCCGACGCTGCGAACGAGGGGTCAGTCGAGGGTACCGACGGCCGCCTCGCGCGCGGCGACGTCGAGCTCGTCGGCGGTAACCAGCAGCGCAGAGTGGCGCATCGTGACGCGGTGGGCAAGCGGGTCGGTGGGGTCTTCGATCCACAGGGCCCCGGCCTCGCCGGCGGCGAGGACGCGCATGGCGCGGGAGGCCTCGCCCAGCACGTATTCGAGGTCGTCGTCGGTCAGGTCGCCGCGCAGCAGGGAGTCGACTTCCTCCATGATGAGGCTCAGGGGTCGCAGCTCGACGGGGGCCTCGAGGCCCTGGATGATGGGCGCGCGCGAGCCCTCGGCGTAGCGCTCGGCCACCGCCAGCGGATCGCGGTGGTACCACTCGTGCAGCAGGTAGACGCGCCACAGCGCACCGGGGAGGGTGAACTCGGGACTGCGCGACCACACGTGCGCGATCGCATCCACGCCGCTGGTGCGCACGGTCTCGCGCAGGCGCGCCACGTCGGCGTCGGTGAAGGTCTCATCGCCCACACCCATCAGCGCCCAGGCGGCGGTGTGAGCGACGGCTGCGGTGGCCGCGGGGTCTTCGTCGCCGACGATGGCGTCAGCCCTGGCGGCGTCGAGCAAGGCGGGGCGTCGCGGCATCTTCGATTGGGCCATGGGGACTTCTTCCTCCTACAATGGGACTGCTGGGCCTATAGCTCAATGGTAGAGCAGCGGACTTTTAATCCGTAGGTTGGGGGTTCGAGTCCCCCTGGGCCTACTGGTCGCCTCGGAATGTTCCGGGGCGTTCACGCTATCTGCGGGCGCGCGCTCGCGTTGGAGGTGCAGCATGGATCCTCGTTTTTCTCGCGCGTACGGTGCCCTGGCGGGCCTGGCTCTCGGCGACGCGCTGGGCATGCCGACTCAGGCAATGTCCCCGGAGCAGATCCGCGCGGTGTATGGGCGTATCACGGGACTCGTGGACGGGGACGCCTCGCAGCCCTACGCGCCGGGGATGTCGGCCGGGTCGACGACAGATGACACGGAGCAGGCACTGCTGGTTGCTCCCTCCTGGTACGAGGCCGGGGCACTTCCTCGGGTCGCGTGGCCCTGGACGCGGGCGAGTTCGCCACGCGTTGCTGGCCTGGGAGGATTCGATGATCGCGCGCGGGTCGCTTGACCTGCT
>CAKMQM010000194.1:0-5683 GCA_927911615.1 uncultured Xylanimonas sp. | reverse complement strand
TTCCGTGTTCGGGTTCGGCATGGCGATCATGGCATCGCGCACGATGGAGCGTGAGCGCCGGGCGCCATGGAGACCTTCACTGCCGAGGAGGTTGCCGGCTGGCATCCCGTCCAACGACAGATTGTCGAGGAGAACGTCGAGCGTTATGCGCGCCGCACGGCCTCGCGTCTGATTCGACGCCGCGGCTGGTGGATGCTGGCCTTCGGCCTGGTGCACGCTGTCTTCTTCTCGGGTGACATCATCGGGGCGTACGGCCTGGTTGCGGTGATTTTTGCTGAGGTGATCGTCATGACGCGCGCATGGGTGCGTGTGTTGGTCGGCGTAATCATTGGCTCCGTGAGCCTGCTGGGAATCTGGTCGATGGCGGCGTTGGTGGGCCGAGAACCGATGATGTTGGAGTTCCACGATCCCGTATCGCTGGACGCGGGGTATCCGCTGGTGTCTGTTGCCTCCTGGCTTATCGCGACGCCGATGACTGTCCTCACGGCTCTGGTGGTTCCCTGCGTCATGATCGGCGTGGGCGTGGCGCGCTGGGGCCTCCTCCAGGACCCGCGCGGGCGTGGGGCGTTGCTGTCCGGCATCGCGGCGTGCGGCCTGGGCATCGGAGCGCTCGGAGGGTTGCCTTTCGCGCTCATGCAGCTGGATTGGGCATTCGCTGGCTCGGCCGCCTGGTCCTACCCACTGTTCCACGCCTCGGGGTCGCGGGTGCGTGCGGCTGCTGGCGCTTCTGGCCCTCGTGGGCGGGGGCCCGCGTGAGAAGCTGGGCACCGCGTGCGCCTTCCTCAGCGCGATCGGTCGCCGTTCGATGACCGCCTACCTGTCCCAGACGCTGCTCTTCATCCTCATCTGTGGGGCAGCGATCTCCTTCGGTGTGCGCTCGCTGGGCGTCGCCGTGTCCGGCCTGATCGCGCTCGTCGTGTGGGCGTTGATCGGCCTGGGCTGCGCTATCGCCGAGGCTTTGGGATCGTCGCGCGGTCCCGCTGAGTGGGCGCTGCGCTGGCTGGTCGCGAAGAGCGCCAAGAAGAGGCCGATGCCGGCCTTCGTGCCCGTTCCTGTCGTTCGCTCGGATGTGCCCGCAGGAGTCGCGCAGGCCTCGTCGTTCCCGGTGGCTCCGGGCCCTGTGCCAGGTGTCGAGCCCAATGGGCGTGCGCAGGGGAGTACGTGCGACAGCGAGTGAAATTTTCCTATTTAATAGAAATAAGCTCTGCTTGCAAGGGCTATATCAAAATGTGAGCGACTATACATTCATCATGAAGCGATGTGAGCTCTGCCGGGTGAGCTGCGACGATGGTGACGCGCCGTCTTGTTGCGCGTCTCCTCCGCGTGCCTGAATCAGCCAAGGGCGTTGGTTTTTCGCGGTTTCTGCGCTACTGTGAAGTTACCAAGACACGTGCTGGTAACGCGATGAGGTGAGCTGAGGAGGCGCCAATGGGTATGCATGTGCAGACCGCAGTCAGGGGCGATCGGCGCGCTCTCGCCCCATCGGTAGCGACGCAGTGGCGCGTCATCAATCATCGGCACGACTAGGGGTACATCATGGGCTGGCTATGGCGGGCGGATGCCGACGGAGGAACCGACGGTGAGGAGACGCCTCGCCGCCGTGAACTGCCGGACGATACCGCCTCTGATATGGAACAATGGGGAGGTAGCAATGCAGCACCTCCGGAAGGAATTGTCACGGGTAATTCGGAGTTTGAAGCCAATCGTTTCGATATGGTTCGCCCCATCACGCAGGAGCGCCTAGGGCTCCTTTTCGACTCTGAGGGGTGGGCTTGGCGTATCGATAGCGATGGGGACCTCTGCGGTTTTTGGGAGGGGCACCTGTTCTGCTTCCGCTTCCTCGGTGACTCGCGCGAGGTGCTGTCGATCGTCGCCTTCATGAGGAGCCTCGTTCCCGTTGAATTCGGCGAGGATCTGCGTGACTTCCTGCAGGCGT
Organism: uncultured Xylanimonas sp.; assembly: GCA_927911615.1. Lineage (GTDB taxonomy): Bacteria > Actinomycetota > Actinomycetes > Actinomycetales > Actinomycetaceae > Pauljensenia. Next base: position 3,747 of record CAKMQM010000194.1, on the reverse strand, counting down.
GGCACGGTGAATTCCTGTGGCCGAAGGCGTATGTCGCTGATCAGGACGAGGGGGACCGTGTCGTCGCCGAGGTGAATGCTGATTACGAGTATGGCGCGACGGATGCGCAGCTCGTGCAGCAGGTGATGTGTGCGCTGGCAACGACCCTTCAGCTTTTCCGTGCGCTCGAGGAGCGCTATGGCCTCGATGATGATGAAGGGTCTGGTCCTGCCGGCGGGCATCAGCGCGGGTTTGATGGCCCTGCCTGGCTTCCCGAGAACTGACTCACATCCTCCCCAAAATTGAAGTTGAGTGGAATAGACTCAACTTTGGCTTCGTTGTGTCGGTCAGAAGGCGTTGAGTGACTCGACGCCACCAGACAAACCATTTGGAGGAGTGATTTCATGGCACGTGAAATGACGACAAAGGCGCAGGAGGCCGTCTCCTCTGCGCTCCAGGCTGCCGGTGCAGCCGGCAACCCGCAGGTGGAGCCCATCCACCTGCTTGAAGCACTGATCGAACAGCGCGAAGGTATCGCGCTCTCCCTGCTTGAGGCCGTAGGGGCCGACGTGCGTGCGATTGGTGCGCGCACCCGCAATGCTCTCGTGGCGCTCCCGAGCGCACAGGGCGCATCCGCCGGTAGCGCTCAGCCCTCGAACGCTCTGCTCGCGGTCGTTCGCGACGCCGGCGAGCGTGCCGAGGCGGGCGGTGACCAGTACATCTCGACCGAGCACCTGCTCATCGCGCTTGCTGCATCGCAGACTGAGGCGGGTCGCATCCTCAGCCAGGGGGGTGTCGAGGCCGACGCGCTGACGCAGGCGCTCGCGCAGCTGCGCCCCGATCCGATCACCTCGGCGGATCCCGAGGGTTCCTTTGAGGCCCTGTCCAAGTACGGCCGTGACCTCACGGAGGTCGCGCGCGAAGGAAAGCTTGACCCGGTTATCGGCCGCGACAACGAGATTCGCCGCGTCGTGCAGGTCCTGTCTCGCCGTACCAAGAACAACCCGGTTCTGATCGGCGAGCCGGGCGTCGGTAAGACGGCCGTCGTTGAAGGCCTCGCCCAGCGCATCGTTGCGGGCGACGTTCCGGAGTCCCTGCGTGATAAGCGCCTCGTGTCCCTCGATGTGGCGTCGATGGTCGCCGGCGCGAAGTATCGCGGTGAATTCGAGGAGCGCCTCAAGGCGGTTCTGTCTGAGATTTCTCGCTCGGACGGGCAGATCATCACCTTCATCGACGAGCTGCACACCGTCGTTGGAGCGGGTGGTGGCTCCGAGGGCGCGATGGACGCGGGCAACATGCTCAAGCCCATGCTCGCCCGCGGCGAGCTGCGCATGGTCGGCGCGACGACCCTCGACGAGTACCGCGAGAACATCGAGAAGGATCCCGCGCTTGAGCGTCGCTTCCAGCAGGTGTTCGTCGGTGAGCCCTCGGTCGAGGACACCGTCGCGATCCTGCGCGGTATCGCGCCGAAGTACGAGGCTCACCACAAGGTGACCATCTCCGACGGTGCTCTCGTTGCCGCGGCGACCCTGTCGAACCGCTACATCACGGGGCGCCAGCTGCCCGACAAGGCGATCGACCTGATCGACGAGGCAGCTTCGCGCCTGCGCATGGAGCTGGACTCCTCGCCCGTCGAGATCGACGAGCTGCGCCGGAGCGTGGATCGTCTCCGCATGGAGGAGTCCTACCTGACCGAGTCCGATCCGGAGGGACTGGATGAGGCTACCCAGGAGCGGCTGAGCAAACTGCGCGCTGACCTCGCCGACCGCGAGGAGAGTCTGCGTGCTCTGACGGCGCGCTGGGAGGCCGAGAAGGCCGGTCACAACCGCGTTGGTGACCTGCGCGTCCAGCTTGACTCGCTGCGCACCCAGCTTGACCTGGCCGTGCGCGAAGGGCGCTGGGAGGAGGCCGGGCGCCTGCAGAACGGTGAAATCCCGGCCGTCGAGCGTCAGATCGCCGAGGCGGAAGCGCAGGCCGAGGAGCAGGATGCTCGTAGCGACGACGAGCCGATGATCGCCGAGAAGGTCGGCCCCGCCGAGATTGCCGAGGTGATCGAGGCATGGACCGGAATTCCGACGGGCAAGCTCCTGCAAACGGAGACTGACAAGCTCCTGCACATGGAGGATGAGCTCGGAAAGCGCCTCATTGGCCAGAAAGATGCCGTGCGTGCGGTGTCCGATGCGGTCCGCCGCTCTCGCGCGGGCCTGTCTGACCCGAACCGTCCGACCGGTTCGTTCCTTTTCCTCGGCCCGACGGGCGTGGGTAAGACGGAGCTGGCCAAGGCGCTCGCGGAGTTCCTCTTCGACGACGAGCGTGCGATGGTGCGTATCGACATGTCCGAGTACTCAGAAAAGCACTCGGTGGCGCGCCTCGTCGGTGCCCCTCCGGGATACGTGGGCTACGAGCAGGGCGGTCAGCTGACCGAGGCGGTGCGTCGTCGTCCCTATTCTGTGATTCTGCTGGACGAAGTGGAGAAGGCTGATCCTGAGATTTTCGACATTCTTCTGCAGGTTCTGGATGATGGACGTCTCACTGATGGACAGGGGCGGACGGTCGACTTCCGCAACACCATTCTGATCCTCACTTCGAACCTCGGATCGCAGTTCCTGGCGGACCCCGACTTGACACCCGAAGAAAAGCGGGAGTCTGTCATGTCGGTCGTGTCGGCGGCCTTCCGTCCGGAGTTCCTCAATAGGTTGGATGCGACGGTCATGTTTGACGCTCTTACCCGCGAAAATCTGGGCGAGATCGTCGATTTGCTCGTCGCGTCGCTGGAGTCTCGCCTGCGCGAGCGTCGCATCGGTTTGACAGTAACTGAACCGGCCCGTGGATGGCTCGCTCGAATCGGCTATGACCCGGCCTTCGGAGCGCGCCCGCTGCGCCGTTTGATTCAGCGCGAGATTGGCGATCGGCTGGCCAAGTTGCTGCTCAGTGGAGACGTTCAAGATGGTCAGAATGTGACACTTGACATCAACGATTCCATTGATGGGCTTGTCATGAATGTTGATAAACCCTGAGATTGCGCGGTACACTGACTACCAGTGTGTATTTCGGACGCTCGGTATGTGGCGCTCGCAACAGCAGGAGATGATATGACAACCCAGAGGAAGGCCCGTGGCGCCTACTCCGTAGGGCAGGCGACGCGTGAATCCATCCTCTCGGCAGCGATGGTTCTGATTGCAGAGCGAGGCTACAACGGCTTTTCCCTGCGTGACCTTGGCCGCCGAGTCGGCATTTCGCACCCGGCGGTGGTCTATCACTTCCCTTCGAAGGAAGCCATCCTGCGCAGCGCAATCCAGCGTCACGAGGAAATGAACGCGCTCTTCGACGTCTCCATTAACGAAGAGGCCGAAGGCGGGTTCGACGAGGGTGGTATCACCGCAGGCTCGTTTGTTGACTGGGCGGTCGGCGAAATGCGCTTCGCCATGAAGCCCGGTGCCGACGCGGCCATCGCACTGGACTGTGTCCTGTGGGCCGAGTCCTCGTCTGAGACGCACCCCGCACACGCACACTACAAGTACCGCACCCAGCAGATGGAGGAAGCCCTCACTGCGATGATCCAGACCTTCGTGGATGAGGAAGGCGCCGAGATCGGCACTACTCCTCGCACGCTTGCGAGGATCCTCATCCGCTACTGGTACGGCTCCGTCGTTTCGGCTCGCTACAACGATGAGCCGATCGAGCGCTCGTGAGTTCGTCGCGGACTTCCTTGCTGTGTGTGTGCAGCTCCTGCGCCTGCCTGCGCACTACGTGCTGCAGCTCGGGGCT
>CAKMQM010000193.1:0-2506 GCA_927911615.1 uncultured Xylanimonas sp. | reverse complement strand
GGCGCCATCTCATAGACCCGCCCATCCATCTCATAGACCCTCGCCCCTTTGTCATAGAAGCCCATTTCTATCTCATAGAACCCTTGATTGGCTTCATAGAAGTTCATAGATGAGGCAGGCGATGTCATGTCACATCTTCAGGATTCTGAACACTGAGGCCCCAGCCCACCATCGTGGGCTGGGGCCTCAGCACAGATGTTTCACGTGAACAATCGCAGGAACAGCAACCGAGCGGCCTCGAGCGCGGCGCCGCAACTACTTGCGGTGGTAGCGCGGGCTCGTGCCCAAATGCGTCGGGTAGACGTTCAAGCCATCCTTCAGCTTCGACTCGTCAAGGCCACGATACGTGTACGAGCTATCATTCACGATATCCGTCGGATCCACGACGCCATCCGCGTACTGCTGGACCTCCTCCGGCGTCGGACTCGACCCGCCCTGCTTCTGCGCCAACGGGTTCTCATCCGGGAACTGCGACGGATCCGTATTCAAAATCGCACCCGGATCGATGCCACCGAACCCCGTGTACTTGTTCCACCCATGATCAGGATTCAAGCCCGTCTTCACCAGCAGCTGCAGCAGCTGATTGCTCGTCGCCTGAGGCCACCTCTGCTTCGCCAACGCCAGAACACCCGCGACGACCGGCGATGCAACCGAAGTGGCAGAGACAGTGTCATTAGCACCAGTGTCAAAGTTACGGAAGAGCACAGGACCGCCGATAGAAGCCGTTACCACTCCCTCGCCCCACGAGGAGTATTCCTGCCGCGTCCCATCCGTACTGATCGCCGTCACACCAACAACGCCCGACCATTTAGACAAAGACAGATCATCATTGTCAAAACCGTCATTTCCAGCAGCAGCGACGAGGATTACTCCACTCGACATCGCACGTGCAACGGTCCATTTCATTGGGTCATTGCCATCATTGCTAGATGCGGACAGATTGATGATCTGGGCCCCATCATTCATCGCCTGATTCAGCACCCAGATCGGCTCTGTTTTAGCCACGTAACCATCGTTATTGAAGCAGTCTTCTGACGCCTGATCATCCTGGGTACCAAAAGGGATTCTGTAGGACAACAGGGAACTACCGGGAGCAACACCGTAGACATCCGACACGAGGATGGAAGCCACACCCGTGCCGTGCCTCCAAGATCCATTGGAACTCGTTATGGTACAGGTTTCCTTAGTCGTAATTTTCGCGCCCTTGAGTTCAGGCACGGATGTGTCCACCGGACCATCGATCATCGCGATGGTGACACCCTCGCCCGTGTATCCCTTCGCACGAGCACGATCCAGGCCGTAGTACGAAAAGTACGCCTGATCGGCCGCGGTGATCGCGTCGGCTGCGTGCGCGGGGGTGGGCGGGAATCGACACGTGCCCCGCCGCGAGCGCGCCCACGGCAGCGACGGCGACGCTGTTCCTCACTCGCTCTCGACGGCTCCTCCTTACCCTCACCATTGGCGCGGGTCCCATCCGTCGTCCCGCCGCGGAGCGGGCGCAATGTCCTTATCGGTCCCGTATGTCTGCGACATCGGATTCACGTACCCTTCCGGCAGTTCATCGTCGTCCTCCACGCGGAAAGGCGTGTACTTGCGACGCTTCGCCTTCTCATCGTCCTTGCCACGGCCGGCGCCCGCACCAGCACCACTGCCCATGAAGCCAGAGGCTCCCTGAGTTCCGGCTTTCCCGGAGCCTGCGGCACCAACACCGGCGCCCGCCCCGCGGGAGCCATCAGCTCCGACGATACCAGATAGGCCTCCGGTGCCAGAGGGTGCCTTGTAGGTCCCGTAACCCGGACCAGAGTACGATCCCGCGCGCAACGAAGACATTCCGCCGACGCCTGCCGCCCCTCCTCGCCCGAGGGCACCCGCAGCACCACGGCCAAGAGCGCTCGCCGACGAGCCGAGACCTCCTGCCATGCGGGCGGCACCACCAACGCCTAGGGCTCCCACTCCTAGCACGCCGGCTCCACCCAGGCGGGAGGTCAAAGCGGACTCGCTGCCCGGGCCGCCGTTCACGTTCCACAGTGGGTGGTAACGGTCTACCGGGGGTGCCGGCGTGTATCCACCGACGACGCCGTTGCGATGCCAATCACCATTCACCCGCGTGTGCAGCAGATCGATACCCATCAGGTCCTGAGGGTCGGAAATCGGGTTCAGGCGTGACCCCTCCTCGCCCTCGGTCACGAAGCGATTTGGGATTCGAGGCGACGACATGACGCGATCACTCACCGGACCGCCCTCGTCGTACCCCGCCGGATACAGGCCGGAGCCGGAGCCTCGCAGATCAGATCGACCGTAGTCGGTGTCGCGGTCGCCCGGGTACACACCCGCCTCGTGAGCGGAGGTGTTCAGGTATCCACGTTCAATGTCTTGACGCACGCTACCACTCGAAGGACCCGGATTCTGTTCGCCGTAGTCACCCGCATTTTCAACCCGCTGTTTCATTGCGTCACGCTGCGCATTCGTCCCATCCGCCAGGGCCTGCATCGTGTCGTTCGCGCGC
>CAKMQM010000192.1:0-3105 GCA_927911615.1 uncultured Xylanimonas sp. | reverse complement strand
CGCTTTCGGAGCGTTTGCGACGCTGCAACAACCACTCTGGAAAGTAGGTTCCTGAGCGCAGCTTGGGGATCGCCACGTCAATGGTGCCGACCCTGGTGTCCAAGGGCCGGTAGCGATACCCATTGCGCTGGGTGTGGCGTTTGCGGGTCTTGTTGGCCCCACTGGGCCCCACACACCGCATCAGCATCCGCTGATAACAACGCGTTGATCACGTGCTGGAGCAAGGAACGCATCAATCCGGGACGCCTGGGACAACGCCTCGCCAAGCAGGCCAGCAGGGTCGATAATATGAGGAGCGGTCATCGTTGTGCCTCCAAATCGTTTCGAGTCAGAAGTGAGAGCTTTCTCGAAGGATCACACGGTGACCGCACCCATATCAAACGAGCCGACCACCACACGCTTACACCACTATGCGGGACACTACTCTTGAAGAGTGGGCCGCTGGCAGCGTTTGCGCCCAGTCAGCCTGAAATTGGTCCAAAGTGACACTGGTGTCAGAACCTAACTAAGGTTATCCTTGGTTGTGTACTCGTGTGCGTCATGTTGATAGGAGAACAATGAAACGCGCGATCGTGGTCGTCTGCTCGTGGGCAGCGGCTCTCTGCTTGGCTGCCGCTTACCTGGCGATTGGCTGGGGTATCGACACTGTTGTCGACGGGCATTCCTGGTCAACGTGGTGGATCGGCGTGCTGGGTGCCCTGGGATCCGGCGTGTTCCGCGTGGGCGGTCAGCGCCCTGGGAGCCGCCCAGATGAACCAGATGGAACCCGCGCTACGCCACTCGATGATCCGACAGGTCTTTGCCCTGGGGCCCTCGCAGCGCACCAATGAGCGCGCGGGCCGCGTCGTCAACTCCGCCACCGATGGCGTCGAACGCGTCGCCGCCTACAAGGGCATCTTCCTGGCCCCCATGATCGCGTCGCTGACGACCCCGATCCTCGTCGTCATTCTCGTTGCCCTGACGATCGACCCGGCGTCGGGCGGATTCCTCGCGATCGCGATCCCGCTGGTCCCGATCTGCGTCTTGGGCTTCCGCAAGGCCTTCAAGCCGGTGTCCTCGCGCTACCGCCACGCCTCGCGTCAGCTCGCCGCCAAGGAACTCGACGCCATCCAGGGCCTGGGCGACCTGGCGCTCATGAACGCGGGCAAGGACATGGGCAAGCGCCTGGCCGAGGCCGCCGAAGAGGTCCGCTCGAAGGTCATGAGCTACCTGGCGGGCAACCAGCTGATCCTCCTCGTCATCGACTCCGTCTTCTCCCTCGGCATGATCACCGGCGCGATCGCCCTGGCCCTCATCCGTTACAAGCAGGGTGCGATCAGCGTCGGCGAGGGCATCTCCCTCGTGCTCCTCTCCTCGATCATGCTCGACCCGCTGGACCGCATCGGCCAGTTCTTCTACATCGGCATGGGCGGCATCGCGGCCAACAAGGAGATCAAGAAGTTCATCAAGCAGACCCCGCCGGTCACGGACGCCAAGGGTGTCAAGGCCCCGGCGATCCTGCCCCAGCGCGGCGAGATCCGCCTCAGCGGTGTGTCCTTCTCCTACACCAAGGACACCCCGGTTCTGCAGGGCGCGAACCTGACCCTCACCCAGGGAGAGCACGTCGCGCTCGCTGGCCCCTCGGGCGCCGGCAAGTCCACGATCTCGGCGTTGCTGCAGGGCTTCCTGCGCCCGACGCGAGGCCGCGTGAGCCTCAACGGTGTCGACCTGGCGACCGCGCCCCTGTCGTGGGTGCGCGCCCAGACCGCGGTCGTTGAGCAGAGCACCTACCTGTTCTCCGGCACGCTGCGCGACAACCTGCTCCTGGCCGCCCCTGCGGCTACGGACGACCAGCTCATCGAGGCTCTGCGCGCCGCGCACCTGGGCGAGTTCGTCGATACGCTTCCCGGCGGCCTGGACGCTCGCGTGGGTGCCCGAGGCCTGGCCGTGTCGGGCGGCGAGGCCCAGCGCATCGCGATCGCCCGCGCCTTCCTGAAGAACGCGTCGATCATGATCCTGGATGAGCCCACCGCCCACGTGGACCTGGCCTCCGAGCGCGAGATCCTCGCGTCGCTGGAAACCGTGTGTGCCGGGCGCACGACCCTGACGATCTCTCACCGAGACGCCACCATCAAGGGTGCCGACCGCGTCGCGACCCTGCAGGAAGGAACGATCCGATGACCCGCAGGCAACTGTCTCTTCGACTCCTGTCGATCACGCGGCGCGTCCTGCCGCCCCTCGCGGCCTCCATTGCCGCCCGCATCGTCTTCCTGATGATTGGCATCGCCCTGTTCGCCCTGGGCGGCTGGGCCGTCGCAGGCCTGGCGTCGGGGAAGAGCGCCTGGAGCATCGCCCTCGTCATTGTTTGTGCGATTGGCCTGAGTCTGCTCAAGGGCCTGGCCCGCTACCTCGAGCAGTTCGCCGGTCACTTCGTGGCCTTCCACTCCCTGGCGATGCTGCGCAACTACTTCTACGACCAGCTCGAGCCCCAGGCTCCCGCGGGTACGGATCGCCTGGATTCGGGCGACATCATGAACCGCGTGACGAAGGACATCGACCGCGTCGAGGTCTTCTTCGCCCACACGCTCGCCCCCGTCACGACGGCCATCATCGTCCCGATCCTGTCGGTCGTGTGGATGGGCAGCGCCGTGTCCTGGACGCTCGCTGCCGTGCTGGCGCCCTTCCTGCTGATCGTCGGCGCGGTCATTCCCTTCCTGGGTTCCGGCTCTACCGCGCGTGCGGCGCGTGAGCTGCGTGAGGCTCGGGGTGCGATCGCCGCCCACGTGACCGACTCGGTGCAGGGCGTGCGTGAGGTCCTCGCTTTTGGGGCCGAGGAGCGCCGCGAGGCCGAGATGAGCGCCATCGAAAAGCGCATCTCCTCGGGCCTGGGCGCTCAGGGGCGTTGGATCGCGCTGCGGCGAGGCCTCAACCAGGCAGCCGTTGCCCTCGGCATCGTCACGGTCGCCATGGTCGCGGGCTCGAGCGTGCTCGCCGAAACGTTGACGCTGCCCCAGGCGGGCCTCGCCCTCGGCATCGCCATGGGGTCCTTCGGACCGGTCCTCGCGGTCGAGGAATTCGCCGCGGACCTGGATCAGGCCTTCGCGTCGGCCGCCCGCGTCTTCGCGA
>CAKMQM010000191.1:0-3830 GCA_927911615.1 uncultured Xylanimonas sp. | reverse complement strand
ACCGACCGCAGTCGAGGCAGCCAGCCCCGCCCCGAGGCGCTTACTGGGTCCCACGTAGGGCGACAGGCGCACGGGATCGAGAGAGTTGTCCATCGAGGCGAAGATGATCGGGAGGACCAGCCACAGCAGGAAGATGAAGGGTCCGACGATCGGCATCACCGGCGTGGCCAGGGACGCCTCGTCGGAGCGAGCAAGGAAAGCGGTGCCCACGAGCACGGAGGTGTAGATTCCGCCGAAGTACAGGACACCGAGAACCGCGAGAACGAGGACGACCGTCTGTTTGCGAACCGTGTTCCAGATGATGCGGAGCTTGAGGCGAATCAGTTGCCCAACCACGACAGGCCTTCCTCGGAGTGGACGCCGCCGACCAGGGAGGTGAAGCGCTCCCCCAGGTCGCCGCCCTGGGCGACCTCGTCGGTGGTTCCGGCGACGAGCACGCGCCCCTTGTCGATGATGGCGACGTGCGTGCACAGCTGCTGGACGGTCGCCATCACGTGCGAGGACAGGATGACGGTGCCACCGCGACGCGTGTAGTCGGTGAGGATCTGGCGGATGTTGGTCGCAGAGACGGGGTCCACGGCCTCGAAAGGCTCGTCGAGGACCAGGACTCGCGGGGAGTGAATGAGGGCGGCGGCCAGGGCGATCTTCTTCGTCATGCCCGCCGAGTAGTCGCTGATCAGCTTCTTGCCGGCCTCGGCCAGGTCGAGGGCCGCGAGGAGCTCGTGGGCGCGCTCGCGGGCGACGGAGGCGTCCAGGCCGTGGAGCATGCCCACGTGGACGAGGAAGTCGGGGCCGGAGAGACGGTCAAGGAGGCGCATCCCGTCGGGCATGACGCCGAGGAGGCACGTGCCTCCTGGGTTCGCGCCCACACGTCGACGCCGTGCACGTAGGCGGTGCCACGGTCGGGGGTGAGCAGGCCTGTGGCCATAGTGAGCGTCGTCGTCTTACCGGCGCCGTTGGGACCGACAATCCCGTAGAAGGATCCGGTGGGGATGTCGAGGGACAGGTCGGCGACGGCGATAAGGTTGCCATAAATCTTGACGAGGCCTCGGATCGCCAGTGCGACATCATCCCCCACGGGGGCGACGGGCACGGCGGGCTGCGAATCGGACACGAGATACTCCTTCACGCATTGAAATACCCGCTCATTTTACGAGCGATACAAGGCAATGCGGTAGGACACATCTCAGATGATGACCCTCCCCCCGGGCCGACGACGTCGTTAGCGGGAGCTGACGACGACGGTCAAGCCCTGATCCGGTTCGTACGTCCAGGTCGCCTGATAGGAGCCCCACTGCTCCGACTGGGTGCCATCGATCGCGCGGGTCGCGTACATCCGCTCGCGCACGGCCGCGGGGGTGCCAAGCTTGCCGAGCACGCACTGGAAGATCGGTGTCGTCAGGCTATCCCCACTGTCAGAGAAGGCTTCGAGGGTCAGAGACGTCTCATCGCTGGCCAAGCGAGCATGCAAACCACGTGCATGGCAGGAGTCGACAGCATTCGCGAAGCCGGATGCACCCGTGGACCGTGCAACGTACAGACCGCCAACCACGGATGCGACGACGAGGAGCGCGGAGATGAAGCCGAGGAGGAACATAACGAGGCCATGGTGGCGCTGCCCATGACGCGCCGAACGCTCGCGACGCTCCAGACGCGACTCAATCTGGCCAGCACGGCGAGCCTGCGCCTCACGGCGAGATGCACCTCCGACATGGGATGCCTGCGCGCTCCCCCGCTCCGGGGACGACGCCTCAGCAACCGCGCGCTGCTGCCCACCATCTCGTTGTGCGGGCGCGCCCACAACGCGCATGGTTGTTCGATGCCAGTCGTGGTGAACAGCAACGCCGGGGCGCTGATCCCCCTCAAAAGGCACCCCCGCCTCGTCCCGGTGCGCGTATTCGCGCACGGGAACGGGAGGTTGCGCAACACCCCCAGACTGTGCGGGAGCATCGCCGCGCGCAACAGCTTGTTGCTGCGCTACCGTGACAGCGTCCTTCGAGGGACGAGAATCTGTTGCCGACCCAGGCACAGCGGAGGCCTTGCGCCGAATCACCGCAACCTCGGCGGTAACGACCTGCTCGACAGGAGAAGATTCGGGCGCACGGGACATCGTGGGCAGGCTGGGCTGCTTGCGCGCACGCGCGGGCACGGCGTCGGCCGGATACTCCTGCGTCACCTGCCCTGCACCGATTCGATACGCGTCAGGCGTCCTAGCCCCCATAACTCCTCCATTAGCAACTAGCTGTCAGTTTCTTGACAATCATATGTGCTAGTTACTCGAAAAGCAATGGGATTAGTCGATACCGAGAGCCTTACGCAGGCGAGCCACGTGACCCGTTGCCTTCACGTTGTACTGGGCGAGGGCGACCGTGCCGTCAGGGTTGACGACCACGGTCGAGCGGATGATACCCACGTAGGTGCGGCCATAGTTCTTCTTTTCGCCCCAAGCCCCGTAGGCCTCGAGAATCTCGTGATCCGGGTCGGAGGCCAGCGGGAAGGTGAGAGACTGCTTCTCGGTGAAGCGCTCAAGGGCGGCCATCGAGTCGGCGGACACACCGATCACCGAGTAGCCGGCACCCTGGAGCGAGGCCAGGGAATCGCGGAAGTCGCAGGCCTCCTTCGTGCAGCCGGGCGTGGAGGCCTTCGGGTAGAAGTAGACGACGACCCCGCGCGACGAGGCGGCAAGGAGATCAGACAGGGACAGGGTTCCCTGAGTGGTCTCGGCGGTGAAGTCGGGGGCCTTGCAGCCAATTTCCAAAGCGCTCATGACCTCAGTCTATCGACCACCGCCGCCCGGAGGCGACCGGGCACGGGCAACTGTGCGCGAGATGGGACTCGAACCCACACGTCAAAGACACTGGAACCTAAATCCAGCGCGTCTGCCAATTCCGCCACTCGCGCGCGCACCCCAGTCTAACCGATGTCCCCGGGAGCGTCTGCATGCCCTCGCCCACGTTGCTAGGTGGCAGGCAGACCCGAGAGACTCAGCGCCCGGTTGCGTCGATGGTCCCCTCGCCGAGGACACGGGTTCCGCGGTACACGACCATCGACTGGCCCCGCGCGACGCCACGCGCACTATCCTCCAGGACAACGCTGATGGTTCCGGCGTCGACGTCGCGCGTCAGCGACGCGACGGGCACGGGCGTGCCGTGCGCGCGCAGCTGCACGAAAAGGTCGGTGGCGTCGGATCCGTCGTCGTCGGAGGCGAGCCAGACGGCGTCCGTGGCCGTAATGCGGGAGATGGACAGGAGCTCGGAGGCTCCCACGACGACCTGGTTGCTTTCCGGCCTCGTCTCGAGCACGTAGCGGGGGCGCCCGTCGGGTGCGGGTGCGCCAATGCCGAGGCCCTTGCGCTGGCCGACCGTGTAGTTCCAGTAGCCCTCGTGGCGGCCGAGCACCTCGCCGTCGGGGGTGACGATCTCACCCTCGGCCGCGCCCAGGTGAGCGCGCAGGAAACCCTGCGTGTCACCGTCTGGAATAAAGCAGATGTCGTAGGAGTCCGGCTTGTTGGACATGCCCAGGCCGAGACGCTCGGCCTCGGAGCGCACCCACGCCTTGTTGGGGGCATCCCCCAGCGGCAGGACGACGCGGTGAAGCTCCTCGGGCCCCATGACGGCCAGCACGTAGGACTGGTCCTTGAGGTTGTCGGCGCCGCGGTGCAGCTCGGGTCCGGCCTCGCCATCGACGATGGCCGCGTAGTGGCCGGTGCACACCGCATCGAAGCCGAGCGCACGGGCGCGGCTGGCCAGCTCGCGGAACTTCGACGAACCTCGTTGCAGCGCACGCAGGGGTTGGGGGTGGCGGCCCGGCCTTGTCGACTGGGCAACAGA
>CAKMQM010000190.1:0-7819 GCA_927911615.1 uncultured Xylanimonas sp. | reverse complement strand
ACCTGGCCGACAGCCTCCGCGCGCCTCGGCGACCCTCTCTGACATGGACTCGCGCGCCTCGGCGACGGCCTCGGAGACGGCGCCGCGCGCACCCGCGACAGCCTCGCGCGCACCGGCAACCGCGTCGGTTGCGGCAGCCTGGGCACCCATGATCTGCTCGCGGACCTTCTTGCGCATGACCTTGCCCAGCTGAGAGCGAGGCAGCTCCGTCATGACGACGATCTGACGGGGGAGCGCGTAGTGGGCCAGGGACTTCTCCGCCCACTTGCGCAGGTCTGCGAGCGTGACGGAGGCACCCGCCTCAAGGACGACGGCGGCAACGACGTCCTCGCCGGACTCGCCGGCCGGCACGCCGACTGCTGCGACATCGAGAACTCCCGGCATCGAACGTACGGCGTTCTCGACCTGCGTGGGGTAGACGTTGAAGCCGGAGGAATTGATCATCTCCTTACGTCGATCCGCCATGTAGATGAAGCCGTCGCGCACCTGAACGAGGTCACCCGTGCGCAGCCAGCCATCCTCGGTGAACACTTCGGCGGTCTCGTCGTCCTGGTTCCAATAGCCGGAGAACACCTGCGGTCCGCGGGCAATGAGTTCACCGACTTCTCCATCGGCAACCTCGCAGGAGGGATTCTCCGGATCGACGATGCGCACCTGGGTGGAGGGGAAGGGGATGCCCAGCGCCCCGCGTGCTCGCGAGGAAGCGAGCGGTGATCCCAGGATGATTGGGGAGGCCTCCGTCATGCCGTAGCCCTCGATCATCAGGCCACCGGTCGCCTGCTCCCACTGGTCGGCCAGCGAGGCCGACAGTGGCATCGCGCCCGACAGAGAGAAATGGATGGATGACAGGTCCGCGTTCGTGCCCTCCGCCGCCGCGAGCAGGCGCTCGTACATGGGCGGGACACCCAGGAAGAACGTGCACGGCAGCCGGCGCTGAGCGGCCAGCACCAGCGCGGTGTCGAATTTGGGGAACATAGCGATCGTCGCCCCCATGCGCAGGCCCGCCAGGAAGCCAATCGTGAACCCGAAGGCGTGGAAGAGGGGCAGGATGCAGTAGAAGACCTCCGCGCCCTCGTGGAGCACGGGGACCCACGCGATTGATTCCTCGACGTTCGCCATGAGGTTGGCGTGCGTGAGAGCGGCGGCCTTCGGCACGCCGGTCGTGCCGCCCGTGTGAATGAGGAGAGCGACGTCCTCCATCGTTGACGGGCAGTCGCCGCCCCATGGGGTCGCGGTGCGCAGGGCGCGCGTCCAGGAGCGAGCCCAGCTCGGGCGCGGGCTGGAGAGCTGTTCGCGCTTCTCGCGGGCCGCCTTGACGGGAAGCTTGAGCGCCATGCGCGAGGCGGCGGGCAGAGCCGTCGTCAGGTCCATGCAGAAGGTGGTGTGGCCGCGCCCGAGGAAGGTGAGTTTCTCCAGGGACTTCGACCAGGCGATGGTGACGCGAGCGCCGTGGCGCTCGTACTCGCCCTCCAGCTCGCCCGCGGGGGCAAGCGGATTGTGTTCGACGACGACGGCACCGAGGAGCATCGTGCCCAGGACGGCGACGGCGTGCTGCGGGCAGTTCGGCATGACGAGGGCGACGCGATCACCCGGGCGCACGCCCGCCTGGTGGAGGGCTCCCGCGGCCTGGCGCATCTCCTGAACAAGTTCCGCGTACGTGAGCTGGCGTGCGAAGAAGTCAATCGCGGTGCGCTTGGGGTAGCGGGAGGCGACTTCCAGGACCATGTCCGGGATTGGACGGTCGGGAATCGCGATGTTGTAGGCGACTCCCGGTGCGTACAGCTCGCGCAGCTTCGTCGTGAGATCCATCTGTCCTCCTTTGGGAACGATGCCCCTACGATACCGTAAGTTATGCCTCGTTCGACCAGCTGGGAACGCGATGAATGCGACAGTTTTACAGCGGCGTGGCGATCAGTCGGACAGTTTCGGGCAGGTGGCTCAGTTCCTCGAGCGCCTCGCGCCCCAGGCCCGCCGAAATGTCGGTGAGCACGTAGCCGACCTCGTCGACGGTGGCCAGGATCTGGGCGTCGACGTTGGCCTCGGAGGAGGCGAAGATCTGGTTGACGCGCGCCATGACGCCGGGCACGTTGCGGTGGATGAGGCGCACGCGGTAGCGCGAGCGCTTGCCGATGTTCATCGTCAAGTTCGGCAGGTTCACGCTCATGTCGGTCGAGCCACTGGCCTGGTATTCGCCGATCTTGGCGGCCACGAAGCGACCGATGTCGTACTGTGCCTCCTCCGTCGAGCCGCCGATGTGGGGCGTGAGGATGACGTTGTCGAGGGTCGCCAGGGGTGAGTCGAAGGGGTCGCCGTTGGCGCGCGGTTCCTCCGGGAACACGTCGATGGCCGCGCCGCCCAGGTGGCCCGAGACGAGCGCCGCGTGCAGCGCGTCGACGTCGACGACGTGCCCGCGCGACAGGTTGATGAACAGGGCACCGGGCTTCATGAGTTCGAACTCGACGCGACCGATGAGGTTTGTGTTGGATTCCTGGCCGTCCACGTGCACGGAGATGATGTCGGCTTCGCGCAGGACGGCCTCCATGGTCGGCATCTGCGTGGCGTTGCCCAGGGCGAGGCGCTCGGCGGCGTCGTAGAAGATGACGTTGAGGCCCATGGCCTCGGCGAGAACCGACAGCTGGGTGCCGATGTTGCCGTAGCCGATGATGCCCAGGGTGTGCCCGCGCACCTCGTGGGCGCCGTCCGCGCTCTTGTCCCACACGCCGCGGTGCAGACGCGAGTTTTTGACGGTGACGCGGCGCGAGAGGTCGATGATCTCGCCGATTGCGAGCTCGACGACGGAGCGTGTGTTGGAGTAGGGGGCGTTGAACACGGCGACGCCCATCTCGGTGGCGGTGGCCAGGTCGATCTGGTTTGTGCCGATGCAGAAGGCTCCGATGGCCTTGAGTTCGGGCGCGCGCGCAGCACTCGCTCGGTGACCTCGGTCTTGGATCGCAGGCCCAGGTAGTCCACCCCTTCGAGCGCGTCGATGAGGTCGTCCTCGGACAGGGCGCCCGTCACGCGGGTGACCTCGATGCCGAACTTGGCGAAAATATCGTCGGCGACGTGGTGCGGGTTTTCCAGGAGCAGTGCGCGTGTCATGTCCCCATCATGGCAGACGGGAGCCGAAAGGGACACGCGGTGTCAGGGTGTGGTCGCTCCTACCACTCTTCCATGCCGGCGGGCAGGGGAGCGCAGTGGATGACGTGCACGTCGTGGGTGGCGCGGGTGAGGGCGACGAAAAGGTCGCCGACGCCATCACCGAGGATTTCCGCGGGTTCGACGAGGATGACCGAGTCGAACTCGAGGCCCTTGGAGGCCACGGCCGACAGGAGGCTGACACGCTCGGAGAGGGCCGTCTCGCCGTCCACGTCGGCTCCCCACGCGCGGGCGCGTTCGTTGCCGACAATGAGGGCGATGCGGCCGCGGGAGGTCCCCGCCTCGCGATCGAGGCGTTCCTCGGCCTCGCGCTGGGCCTGGGCGACGGCGCGCCACAGGGGGCTGTTGTCCTTCGACGAGGCCGGGGCGTCCTCGGGCGCATCCACGTGGGTGACGCGGTAGCAGTCCTCGACGTCGCGCACGGCAGTCATCGGGTAGAGAACGGGGACGCCGGCGCGGGCGACGACGCCTTCGGCGAGGGTCGTGAGGGTCGCGGGCGTGCGGTAGGAGACCGTCAGCGCGTACTCGGCCGCCAGGGCGCGGGCGGCAGGCCCGAGAGCCTTTTCCCACGTGGGCGGGCGCTTGGAGCCGCGACGCTGGTCGAGGTCACCCACGACGGTGAACGAACGGGAGGGGCAGCGGCGCAGTAGGGCGCGCCACGCCATGGGAGAGAGCTCCTGCGCCTCGTCGACCACGATGTGGCCGTAGGCCCACGTGCGGTCCTTGGCGGCGCGCTCGGACAGTGGCGTCCAGGTGTCCTGCCCGGCCACCTGCTCGGCGAGCATCTGAGCGGTCACGATGCCGCCGCCCAGGTTCTGGGCCTCGATCGCCTCGCGGGCGCGCTCGATCGCGCCCTCGTCGGCCTCGCGCGACGAGGAGGAAGACGACGGCATGGGGCCGAGCAGCTCCTCGCACTCGTCCAGGATCGGCACGTCCGAGACCGTCCACGGCGCCGAGCGGGGGGCGAACGAGGGCAGCGAGCTCGTCGGGACGCAGGGGGGAGCCGGCCTTGCGGTTTGCCGCCGCCAACACCTCGGGACGAGCGTAGAGGCGGCGCAGCAGCGTCTGTGCGCTCGTCGGCATCCACGCTGTGTTGATCGCACGTCGGCAGTCCACGGAATCGCGGATTTCGATGAGCCAGGAGCGCTTGACCTCGGGGTCGACGCCGCCCTCGGAGTCCGCGTCCCCTGCCTCGCGCGCCAAGCGCAGGGCCAAAACGTCCATGAGTTCGCGCGCGAAGGACTCTCGCGCCACGTTGTGCGCCCGGCCCGAGCGCTTCGCCCGCCGCCTCGCGCTCTCCACGTCGGCGCGCGTGAGCGTCACCTCGCGGTTCCACACGCGCAGCACCTGGTCGCTGTCGGGGAGCTTGGCCAGCGCCCGTACGGCTTCCTTGACGATCTTCGCCCACGCGGGCAGGCCCTTGATCCGGGCCACGGCTTCGTCCTCGCTCACGCGAGCGTTCACTCCCGGCACCAGGTCGCCCAGCGTCACCGAGACGACACCCGTCTCGCCGAGCGACGGCAGGACCTGCTCGATGTAGCGCAGGAACAGGCGCGAGGGGCCGACGAGGAGAACACCCGAGCGTTCGAGGCGCTCGCGGTGGGCGTAGAGCAGGTACGCGATGCGGTGGAGGGCGACGGCCGTCTTGCCGGTGCCGGGGCCGCCCTGGACGACCAGGAGGCCCTTGTCGGAGGCGCGAATGATGCGGTCCTGCTCGGACTGGATGGTGGCAACAATGTCGCCCATGCGGCCGTCGCGGGCCTCGCTGAGGGCATGCATGAGGGCTCCCTCGCCCTGGAGTTCCAGTCCGGAAGCGCGGGAGGCGTCCAGCAGCTCGTCTTCGAGGCCGGTGACGCGTCGGTCACGGGTGGAGATGTGGCGGCGACGCACGACACCGTCCGGCTCGGCGGAGGTGGCCTGGTAGAAGGGGCGTGCGGCGGGTGCGCGCCAGTCAACGAGCAGGGGAGTGCCGTCCTCGTGGGACAGGGAGAGGCGACCCACGTGGCGGGTTGAACGATCAGCCATGTCGAGGCGTCCGAACACGAGGCGTTCCTCGACGCCTTCGAGGCGCGCGGCCATTTCGCCGAGGTGGGCCGACAGGGCCTCGCGCTCGGTCCATCCCTGGGCGTTGCCGACGCCGTGGGTCGAGTGGATGCGCCCCTGACGCTGCCGATATGAGGCTCGCAGAGCGTCCAGGCGTTCGTAGGCGCTGTCCACGAAATCCTGTTCGGGCAACGGAAGGTCGGTCGACGACTCGCGGTGCTCGTTCGTGGCCATGGGTCCTCCTCGATTATGGGCCTTCTATTGTTCCCTACTTTCGTCTCGCGTGCTCTCCTATGTGCGGTGTGTGCCGACTTCGCCGAAAGCTCAAAACCATCTCCCGCGTGACGAGGTGGGCGCTGCCCGGGTACGTTAGACACGAGGCAGAAGAATCAGCATGAGGAGGAGACGTGAGTATCAACGCCACTGACCTGTATGCCGACGGGCCCGCCGCCGGTGCGAAGGCGAAGATTCTCCTCATCCACTTTGATGGGGCGATTGACGCCGGCGCCGCAGGGCGCATGGCGATCGGCCAGCTCCTGCGCTCCCTGCACAACGAGCGGGTCGCGACCTTCGATGCGGACACGCTCATGGACTACCGTTCGCACCGCCCGATCGTGACCGTGGACAACTGGGTGTCCTCCCCGGACATGGTGATGCCGGAGACCGTTCTTGACCTCGTCGAAGACGATATGGGCAACCCGATCCTGGTCCTGCACGGCGCGGAGCCGGATGCGCACTGGGAGTCCTTCACGAACGCGATCAACGAGCTGTGTGAGCGCGCCGGTGTCGAGATCACCTTCTCGCTGCACGGGGTGCCCTCGGGCGTGCCGCACACGCGACCGACGCCCGTGCACGTGCAGGCCACCGACGCGTCGCTGCTTCCCCCGGGGTCTGGCGCGATCTCGAACCACATGCAGTTCCCTTCGCCGCTGTCCACCTTCATGCAGATCCGCATGGGGCAACGAGGCATTGGCGGGCTGGCGCTGCTCGGCGCAGTCCCGTATTACATGGCGGACACGGGCTACCCGGCGGCCTCCTCGGCCCTGCTCACCTCCTTCGCGAAGTTCGCTGATCTGTCTCTGCCCGTCGGTGACCTCGAGCAGGGGGCCGCGCAGGACCAGGAGAACATCGCCAAGCTCGTAGAGGGAAACCCCGACATCTCGCACACGGTCTCCAACCTCGAGGAGCACTTCGACGCGTGGACCGGAGGGGAGGGTGCGATCCCGCTGCCCGGACTCGGTCAGCGTCCATCGGCGGGCGGCGAGGAGAAGACCCCGAAGGACATCGGCGACGTGATCGAGGCCTACCTGGCTCAGGTGTCGCGCGCCCAGGACGAGGAGATCGAGTCCGTTCAGCGCGCCCCGCGCACCGAAGAATCCGAGGAACCGTCCAAGCCCGACACGATCGAGGACGTGCTCGCACGCATCGAGGCGCGTCGCAACGGGCACGGTCCCGGCCCCTCGTCTCCGCGTCACCGCGCCTGAGCTCTATCCACGCACCCCGGTTCGCCCGTGCGCATGGATTCACCCGTGCGTTGGAGCGTCAGTCCGCCTGCGGGTATCCCACCTGCGCGTCCGTCAGCGCAGCAGTGCCCGCCACCCAGCGCGCCAAGTCTGCCGGCCTCGTAATGCGGGCCGGGAGAGCGAGCATGCGCAGGGCCCGGTCGATCTGATCAACGTCCACGACGTCGGCAGCAGTCGCGAGGGCGACGACGTTGCCGCGACGTCCCCCTCGCCCCACCTTCGGGTCCTGGATGGAGGCCACGAAGGGGAACACTTCCTGCAGGGCCGCCACGTCTTGGCGTGCGTTGGCAGGGCCTCCGTGCGCGCAGTTCACCAGGTACACCCCCGAGGCCGTGAGGGAGCGCCGTGCCCGGTCGGCGCACTCCACCGTGCGCAGATGATCGGGAGTCACGCCCGACGCGAAGGCGTCGCGCACGATGACATCGAAAGATCCCTCGCGAGTCCCGTCCAGGACCGCGCGCCCATCACCCACGCGGATCTTGACCTGAGGAGCCTTGGGGATGGGGAAGTGCTCGCGCACCTGTTCGGCCAGAAGGCGGTCGACCTCGACGGCGACGTGGCGCGACTGAGGGCGAGACGACGACCAGGCGCACGCGAGCGCACAGGCCGCGCCGCCCACGTGGAGCGCGCGGAAACGATCCTGGGGTCCCACAGTGACGACACGACGGCGTCCATGTGCTGCATGTACTCGAACTCCAAATACGTGGGGTCCGACGTATCGACCGCGGACGATTCGACGTCGCCCAGGAACAGCGTCGCGCGCGGACCGTCCCAGCGGATACGGGCCGGACGAAATCCGTGTCGAAGGAGATGTCGCGGGACGAAGATGAGCGTGCCATGGTGGACACTGTAACCATGGACGACGCCCACGGGCACAGGAGGTGACATGTCAAACGCTCCCAGGGACGCGCGCGCCAAACGCGACTGGGGATCGGACGATAGCGCCACGCCGATCCTGCACGTCGACATGGACTCCTTCTTCGCCCAGGTCGAAATGCGCGAGGATCCGAGCCTCATCGGCCGCCCCATCATCGTGGGCGGCACGTCCGGGCGAGGAGTCGTCACCTCCGCCACCTACGAGGCCCGGGCATCTGGGC
>CAKMQM010000189.1:0-3730 GCA_927911615.1 uncultured Xylanimonas sp. | reverse complement strand
ACGCGATGCGCGGGGCTTGAAGAAGAGCAGGGGAGTGTGGGTGCCGTCTTCGTTCGGCTCGAGCACCAGGACGGTGTCCGGGTTCCTTCTCGCCGCCCAGTCCCGACAGGTGCGCGAAGGCGGAGTGCGCGCGGAAACGGTAATCGCAGTCGTTGGAGCGGACCTTGTAGGGGCCCGGCCGGCACGACGAGGCGCTCGCCCGGGGAAGGGGGCGCCTGCCTTGAGGGTGCGGTCGTGCAGGAAGTCGGCGACGCGCTCGCGCTCGGGCAGCTCTGCGGGGCGAGGCCCCCACCCGGAGCCAATGAAATCGCGGAAGGCAGAGGACTGGGGCTGACGGGAGCGGTTTTTCGCCGCGATCGGCCATGGACTGGGAGGCTTCATCACTCATGGCCACTATTCTACGGCTCCTCGGCTCCTCGGGCGGGTCCGATGGTCATGACAAACCCCGGCCTCATGTCCCTGTGGCGCGCTTAGCGCCGGGAACGAGGCCGGGGCCGTGTCGGGTGGAAGAGGCTCAGTCCTGGAGGGTGAGCTCTCCGGCGATGGACAGATCCATCCAGCGCTTGAAGTCCGCGCCGCGCTTGCCCTGCGAGAGCAGGAAGACAGTCTTGGCGTAGAGGGCCTCGAGCGTCATGTCGTGCGCGCCGATCGCACCCAGTTGCGCGAGGGCGTTGCCGGCCTCGTAGTGGCCGAGCATGACCTCGGACTGGTAGCACTGGGAGGCGACGATGATCGGCACCTCGGCCTGCGTGAGCTCGGCCAGGACATCCACGAGGCCCGGCTCGGAGGCAGGGATGTTACCCACCCCGAAGGTGCGCAGGATGACCGCGTCCGGGTGGGGCGTCGTCATCGCGCGCAGACGCGCGGCGCTCATGCCGGGCACCACGTCGATGACGGCGACATCCTGGCGCTTGTACGGGCTGGGATCCTGCCAGCCGGTGCCCGCGCTCGGGGCGCCGTACCAGCGCCACGGGGCGCCCGTGCGCGCCATGGGGGACACGGAGGGCGACTCGAAGCCGCGGAATGCCCACGACGAGGTCTTGGTGGCGCGGTTGCCGGCCAGGAGCTTATGCCCGAAGAACAGCATGACGCCTCGTGCGCGGTGCGAAATCGCGGCGCGCAGCGCGCCCGTGACGTTTGACGACGCATCCGAGCCGACGACGCCGAGCGGGTACTGGGAGCCGGTCAGGACGACCGGCTTGCCCATGCTCGCCAGCGCGTACGACAGGGCCGCAGCCGAGTAGGCCATCGTGTCCGTGCCGTGCAGGACCAGGAAGGCGTCCGCCTCGTCGGCGTGCGCGTTGATGTCGTCGATGATGGCCTGCCAGTCCTCGGGGGTAGCCTCCGAGGAGTCGATGAGCGGGTCCAGCGTCGACATCGTGATGTTCGAGGCCAGCTCGATGCCCTCTAGCTGGGAGCCGAACCACCCCTGCAGGTCCGCGCCGGGGCGCAGACCCTCGGGGGAGTCGACCATGCCGATGGTGCCACCGGCATACGTGACGTGAAGACGCACTGTTCGTCCTTTCTCAGTCGCCCGCCACCAGGGTTTCCTCGCCCTGCAGCGAGGCGGCGGCCTCGTCGGTCAGGTTGCCGACGCGCCCGCGCACGTAGTACCAGCCGGCGACCATGAGGACGACGACCACGCCGAAGAGGGCCAGGGTCCAACGGCCAGACTCGGAGGTCACGTTAGAGCCAACGACCACCGCGAAGAAGAGCAGCGCCAGGTAGTTGGTGTAGGGGGCGCCGGGCATGCGGAACTCGGGGCGCGCTTCCTCGCCGCGCTTGACCTTGCGCAGGAACGCCAGGTGCGAGATGAGGATCATCGCCCAGGTGCCGGCGATGCCGATGCCCGCCAGGTCCATGACGATGTTAAAGGCGTTCTCCGGGACGAAGGCGTTGAGCAGGACGCCGAGCAGACCCAGCGACGCGGTGATGATGATGCCGCCGTAGGGGACGTGGTTCTTGTTGAGGCGAGCCGCGTAGCGCGGTCCCTCGCCAACGAGCGCCATCGAGCGCAGCGTGCGGCCGGTCGCGTACAGGCCGGCGTTGAGCGAGGACAGGGCTGCGGTCAGGACGACGACCTGGATGATGTCGCCCGCGTGAGGCACGCCGAGGCCGGAGAAGACGTCGTGAAGGGAGACTCGTTCGACGAGTAGGCGTTGTAGGGCAGCGCCAGGGCGAAGAGGACGACGGAGCCAACGTAGAAGAAGAAAATGCGGATGACCATCGAGTTGATGGCCTTGGGCAGGATCTTGGCAGCATCCTTGGCTTCGCCGGCCGCGACGCCCACCATCTCGGTGCCGCCGAAGGCGAAGACGACGCCCAGCGTCAGGGCAAAGACGGGGGCCAGGCCCTCGGGGAACCAGCCGCCGGACTCGGAGATGTTGTGGATGCCCGCGCTGTAATCGCCGACGGGCGCTTGCGTGATGATCGCCCAGATCGCGACGCCCATGAAGATGAGGATCGTCGCGACCTTAATCATCGCGAACCAGAACTCAGCCTCGCCGAAGGCCTTGACGCTCATCATATTCAGGACGAACACGAGGCCCAGCGCGATGAGGGCGATAACCCACTGGGGGACCACCTTGAACATGTTCCAGTAATGCATGTAGAGCGCCACGGCGGTGATGTCGGCCATGACGGTGACCGCCCAGTCCAGGAAGAAGAACCAGCCGGTGATGAACGCGCCCTTTTCGCCCAGGAACTCGCGGGCGTAGGACACGAACGCGCCCGAGGAGGGGCGGCGCACCGCCAGCTCGCCGAGGGCGCGGACCATCAGGAACGCGAAGACGCCGCACACCGCGTAGGCGAAAGCCAGAGCGGGGCCGCCCTGGGCCAGACGGCCGCCCGCGCCCAGGAATAGGCCGGTGCCGATCGAACCGCCGATGGCGATCATCTGGATGTGTCGGTTTTTCAGAGCCTTGTTGTACCCGGCGTCTCCCGCGTCAGTCGCGGTGGACACCTGGGTCTGATCCTTGTCAGACACGCGTGTACTCCAATCGGTGTTGAGGGAGGCCAAATGGCCGTGTGAAGCCAGTTTCCTACAGCGGGCAGCCCGCCGCTGCAGGTGGGAGGTTTGTCAGAAAGGATGGTGTCGAGGCGGGAGAACGTGCAGACAACAAGGTCAAAATCAAGCAAATACGGGCTCTATGGTGAGACGCGTGGCGCTCGCGGGTGGTGTTCGCCCGCGCGGTTGTGTGATCGGATTAATGGGGTAGTCTCAAATGGTGAAGCGAATTGACCCCCATACTCATAGCGCGTATTCAGATGGGACGGATACGCCCGCGCAGCTCCTGTCTATTGCCGCTCAGGCCGGGCTGGACGCTATCGCGCTGACGGACCATGACACGACCGCCGGATGGGACGAGGCCGCGGCCGCCGTCGCGGACACCGGCGTGAGCCTCATCCGGGGCGCTGAAATGTCGTGCTCGTCTTCGGGGATCGCCGTGCACCTGCTGGCCTACCTCTTCGACCCGGCCAGCCCCGGCCTCGTCGAGAATTTCCGCCGCACGCGCGAGGATCGCGAGACGCGCGCCGTGCGCATGGTCGAGAACCTGTCGGCCGACTACCCGATCACGTGGGAGGACGTGGCAGCCTTCGCGCCGAGGCGGCCCCGTGGGCGCCCGCATATCGCGGACGCGCTCGTCGCCGCCGGTGCCTTCCCCGACCGCAGTGCCGCCTTCCGTCAAGGCCCTGCACCCGTCGGGTCCTTACTACGTGCTGCCACTGG
>CAKMQM010000188.1:0-4092 GCA_927911615.1 uncultured Xylanimonas sp. | reverse complement strand
GCGGAGGTGTCATTGGTTGCATCGTCGCCGCGGGCGGGGTCCTGTGCGCGAAAAAGTTCGCCCTGCTTGGTCTGATGGTGGGTGTGAGCGCGAAAAGTTCGCCCGGCGTACGAAAAATGGCCGAAAATCGGTGGTTTGTGGCGTGCTGGACGAGTTTCTTCGCACCAACCGGTGTTGTGCCAAGGACTTGTAGACAATGCGGCGCACTTCAGGCTTGCTGTGGGTGGGGGTTTTGCAGCATTAGAAGCTGGCTGGCGGAGTATCTACGGCGTGTCGCAGCTCTAATGATGCAATTCCCCCCCGTTTGGTGGCGGCGGAGCCGCGAGTTGAGGGGGTGTGGTCGCCAAAGTGCAGACCCATTGGGTGAAGAGAGTCCAAAAACGACTGGTTTTGCTGAATGGGTCTGCGATTTGGCGGAATCGATCGCTGTCGCGGTGTGTTGGTCGCACGTCACCCCCGAACATGCGCCTCACTCTCTTGTTGTGCACAGCCCAGCATGTAGAGGCATCAATCGCTTGACATCTTGTGAATCATGCTATACGACGGTTCTATCTAGCAATGAAGCTAAGTCTGGAAGGGACTGATCATGATGGATGGACTCATCTCATTTGGTCTAGGACTCTTAACGTTGGTTGCTGCTTTCTGCTTGGCTGGTCTAGCGCGAGCGATGCGAAATGACAAGTTGCCACCGAATATGTGGGCGGGAATCAGGACGAAGGCAGCATCAGAATCGGAGTCGTCCTGGTATCAGGTTCAACGAGCAGGTTCAGTGCCGCTCTTTTGCTTAGCCGTTGCTTATGCAGATTCAGGTTTACTCTTTATCCTTCAAGGAATCTACCATGAGACTATTTCTGCACTTATCCCGGTAGCTGTGTTTAGCGTGCACAGTCTTGTTGGAATTATATGGATATATAAGGCAGGCTATAACTCCGAGCCATCACAAAACCAATGTGGAACCAGTGAGTTCTGCGAGAGAATTGAGGAAAACTGAGCAGCTAAACCCGCCTAGTGGAAGCTGGGCGCGGCTGCCCATGCTTCGCCAGGTGGGTTAACGTGCGCGTGAGAGGGGTTTGATGAAGCTCCGGTTGTATATCGGCGCGTTGTGCCGTCGTGCTCCTGCAGGTGCCTGGGCCCAAATGTCGGCCACGATCGCATGAGGCAACCGTGGCCTCGGGCAACATTGGTTAGGCGAACCTGGCCTGAAAAATGAAAGCGTCAATGACCTTAAAACGCTGAAATCCGAGGATTATTCCCTCGCGACTACAAGATAGTGAAACATTTGACTAAACGGTGGATAGCACTAGAAATCCTGGGACCAAAGGGCCAAGATGGATGTGTCTGAAGGGCACGGCCCCACAAGGGTGAGCCCCGTACCGAATACACATGCATAGGAGAAACAACATGACCGTTGAGTCCACCGGCTTCAAGGCTTCCGACGTTCTCGCAGGCAACCTGCAGAAGGTCCTCACCGACGTGACCGCTCTGTCCCTCGTGGGCAAGCAGCTGCACTGGAACATCACCGGCGAGGGCTTCCGCTCGCTGCACCTCTACCTCGACACGGTCGTGGACATCGCCCGCGAGGCCTCCGACGAGATCGCCGAGCGCATGCGCGCCCTCCAGGTCGTCCCCAACGGCCTGCCCGAGGTCGTCGCCCAGCGCAACACCCTGCCGACCGTCCCCGAGACGATCATCAAGACCACTGACGCCGAGGAGCTCGCCATCGCCGCCATCAACGCGACCGTTGGCACCATGCGCGACGTGCACGAGAAGGTCGACGCCGAGGACTCCGCCTCCGCCGACATCCTCAACGACTACATCCGTCGCTTCGAGCAGCAGGCGTGGTTCATCCGTTCGCAGAACGGCCAGGCCTGAGCCGCACACCTCCGCCGGGAGGAAGTGAGCCAAGCAGGCTCGCTTGAATAACGTCGGGGTGCCCCGCCTGTCACAGGCGGGGCACTCTTGTATCCCGGATACGGGAAAGCGCGTTGTGCGTGCGGGCGCGGCGATCCCGGAAACTTGTCGAGGCCTCGTCGGTGTCGGGGGAAACAGCACGGGAGATCGAGCTGGGCGAACACCCGCCCCGGGAGGTGACACCGCGTCAGCGACACGGGGGAGAGTCAACATTAGGCTGGTGGCGTGACGAATTCCCAGGACACAGCAGCCACCATGTCGACGTCGATCCACGCGCAGCAGGGCGAGGCGCAGCCCGCCCTCGTCCTCATCAACCTGGGGACGCCGACCGCCCCCGAGCCCGGCCCGGTGCGCGCCTTCCTGCGCGAGTTCCTCTCGGACCGTCGCGTCATCGAGATGAGCCCGCTCCTGTGGAAGCCCATCCTGGAGGGCATCATCCTACGAGTCCGACCGCGCGAGGTTGCCGGCAAGTACCGCAGCATCTGGATGGATGAGGGCTCGCCCCTCATGCACTACACCCGCGAGCAGGCCCGCCTCCTTCGCGAGCGCCTGCCGGGCGTGCGCGTCGAGGTTGCGATGCGCTACGGACAGCCCTCGATTGGCTCGGTCCTGGACCGCCTGCACGCTGATGGTGTGCGCCGCGTGGCGATCCTGCCCGCCTACCCGCAGTACGCGGCCTCGACGGTGGCGACGATCAACGACGCGGTCGCCCAGTGGATCGGCCGCAACCGCGACGGCTTTGAGCTGCGCCTGCATCGCTCCTTCCCCGCCGCCCCCGCGTACATCGAGGCGCTCGCGACCGCCCTTGAGCGCCATTGGGAGCGCGTGGGACGCCCGAACTTCCTGACGGGGGACCGCGTCGTCGTGTCCTTCCATTCGATCCCGGTCGCCATGGACGAGGCCGGGGACCCCTACCGCGCCGAGTGCCGTCACACGGGCGCCGCCCTTGAGTCGCGCCTGGGCCTGGCGATGGGGTCCCTGACGGCGACCTTCCAGTCCGTGTTCGGACGCGCCGAGTGGCTGGGCCCGCAGACAATCGAGGAGATGGCCGAGCTGGGCGCCGCCAAGTGCCCGCGCGTGGACGTCATCTGCCCGGGCTTCATGGCGGATTGCCTGGAGACGCTCGAGGAGATCGACCAGCTCAACCGCGAGACCTTCGTCGAGGCCGGGGGCGGGGACTTCCACTACGTGCCCTGGGGCAATGACTCGGAGGGCGCGGTCGCGTCCCTGGAGGAGCAGGCGCGCATCGCGCTGGCCGGCTGGGTGTAGGCGCGCGCTGTCACAATCGACCGGCGGACGAAACCCTCGAGCGGATGCGGCCCCGGCCTCGTAGCGTGGAGGCATGAGCACGCCTGACTGTACGACCTTCTCCACGCTGGCCATCCACGCCGGGTTCGACCCCGACCCCATCACTGGTGACGTGGTACCCCCGATTCACGTCGCATCGACGTTCGTGCAGGATCGGCCCGGCGAGCTGCGAGAAGGCTACGAGTACGGGCGCTGCGGCAACCCGACGACCAACGCGTTCGCGGGCGCGCTCGCGGCGCTGGAGGGGGGCGACGCACGGCTTCGCGTTCCCGTCGGGCATGAGCGCCGAGGACACGGTGATCCGCCTGCTGGCGCGTCCCGGCGACCACGTCGTGCACTCGACCGACGTGTACGGCGGCACCCACAAGCTCCTGAGCGTCATCAAGCCCGCCGAGGGCATCACTTCCGAGGCTGTGGACCTGACCGACCTGGCTGAGGCCGAGCGCGTCATCCGCGGGTCGCGCCCGCAGATCGTGTGGGTGGAGACGCCCTCGAACCCGTTCTGCTGGTCACGGACATCGCTGCGATCGCGGCCCTCACGCACGAGGTGGGCGGCCTGTTGGTCGTGGACAACACCTTCGCGACGCCGGTCCTGCAGCGCCCCCTCGAGCTGGGTGCGGACGTCGTCGTGCACTCGACGACCAAGTACGTGGGCGGCCACTCGGACGTGATCGGCGGCGCGTTCGTCCTGCGCGACGGCCTGGAGCTGCCCGCGCACGTCGAGCCGTTCTTTGGCGAGCGTGATGCCGCCGACGAGGCCGTTAAGCTGCAGATGGCCCTCGGGCACGTGCCATCCCCGCGCGACACGTACCTGGCCCATCGCGGCCCTGAAGACCCGTCGGCCCTGCGGGTGGAGCGTCACGTGTGAGAACG
>CAKMQM010000187.1:0-14767 GCA_927911615.1 uncultured Xylanimonas sp. | reverse complement strand
CCGGGCACCGGTGCGCTATGCGGCAATGTTGGCCTCCACGTGGGCGACCAGGAGCCGCTCGTGCGCGATCGCAGGCGTTCCCTGGCGGTCATGCTCGGACGCGATATCGTCTGGATGGATCAGACTCATTCGACCCGGGTGGAACTCATCGTTCGAGGCGAGAGCGCGCCCACTCTGGCGGCTTCTGGAGAGGCGCTCGGTAAGCCTGCGACGGGGGAGTGGGGACCCGTCGACGCCGACGGCATCGTCGTCGACGCCCGCGACTGGCAGGACGCTCCTGCACTCGCCGTGCAGACCGCGGATTGCCTGCCCGTCGTGTTCTCCGCCGCCTCCGGTCGGATCGTCGCAGCTGTGCACGCGGGTCGTCGCGGCCTTCTCGGCGGGATCCTTGACAAGACCGTTGACCGCATCCGTAGCCTCGACAGCGGCCCGATCAACGCCTTGATCGGCCCGGCGATCTGCGGGCGCTGCTACGAGGTGCCCGCCGACATGGTCGATGAGAGCGAAAAACTCATGCCCGGCATCCGTTCCGTCACGTCGTGGGACACTCCTGCACTTGACCTTCCCCGCGCTGCAGCCTCGACCCTGGGAGCCCGGGGCGTGAGAGTGGTGATCGATGAGCGCTGCACCCTCGAGGACGCCGACCTCTTCTCCTATCGCGCCGACTCTTCCTGCGGTCGCCAGGCGCTCATCATCCTTCCCGCCTGACTGGCACCTATGCCTCTGAATGGACCGTGGGTTGGCGGCTTTCCCGTGCCATGGTTCGGCGCTGAAACACCTCGTGACGAGGCTCGCCGGCGCGGTCCTTGCGACGCGCCGAGCGCCCTGCTCGGCGATGCCGCTCGGTAACTGTAGCTTGTGGCTATGCATCGGCTGAAGGAGGAACAATGAGCGAGTCGTTCGGTGCACGCGCACGTAAGTTTATGGGCTGGTACTCACCGGAGGAGCCCATCGATGAATTCGACGAATTCGACGAGGTGGAAGAGGTAGCTCCCGTGGCCGACATTACTCCCGTGTCCCGTCCGACCCTGACCAGCATTCGCCGTGACGAGCCGGCCGAGGATCTCACTCGCATCGTGACGATCCACCCCACCGCCTACTCTGACGCGGTCACGATCGGCGAGGCGTTCCGTGATGGTACGCCCGTCATCATCAACCTCACGGACATGGGCGAGGAAGAGGCGCGTCGACTGGTTGATTTCGCAGCCGGCCTGACCTTCGGCCTGCACGGCGTCATCGAGCGCGTCACCAACCGTGTCTTCCTCCTGTCCCCGGCCACGGTCGAGGTTGCGGGCGATAACACCTCCGGCCGTCGCGGCTCCCTCTACAACCAGGGCTGAGGTCGCTCGTGGCCATTCTTGGCTGGATCGGGTGGGGACTGAGCGTTCTCATCAACCTCTACATGATGGTGCTGTTCGCGCGCGTCATTCTGGACTGGGTTCAGTTTTTCGCGCGCGGATGGCGCCCGAGTGGCATTCTGCTGGTCCTCGCGAATGTTCTCTACGCGCTGACTGATCCTCCGATTCGGTGGATCGGACGCTTCGTTCCGCCCCTGCGTCTGGGTGGAGGCATGGCAATCGATGTCGGTTTCATGCTCTTATTCCTGGTGCTTATCGTTGGGCAGCGCTTCGCTAGTTTCCTGTACTTTTTGAGCCTGTAGCGCCCAAAAAGGGGGATGAGAGGTCCCACAAAAACGACCCTCACCTCGTGATGGATGTTGCTAGTGTGACAATTTCAGTTATTATTTTCGTGACGTGATAGCGGGCGGCCTTCCCGGTCGTCCAGGCGTGCGGCTTCCGCACGTCCAATCGAAACGACCGAGAGGCGAAGAAATGGCCCTGCTCACTACCGAGGATGTCCTCAACAAGAAGTTCCAGTACGTTAAGTTCCGCGAGGGATACGACCAGGACGAGGTTGACGAGTTCCTCGACGAGGTTGTCTCTACCATCTACTCCCTGCAGATGGAGAACCAGGATTTGAAGGAAAAGCTCGAGGCCGCTGAGCGCCGCATTGCCGAGCTGTCCAACTCCGACTACACGCCGGCCGAGACCCCCGCCCCCGTGGCAGCCCCGGTCGTCGAGACCCCGGCCCCCGCGGCCCCGGCCGTCACCGGCCCGCAGGATGCAGAGTCCGCCACCTCTATGCTGGCCCTCGCCCAGCGCGTCCACGACGAGTACGTGCGCGACGGCGAAGAGCAGTCCGCGAAGATCATCGCCGAGGCCAACGCCGAGCGCGACGCGATCATCGCCGACGCCCAGAAGCAGAAGGACTCGCTGCTCTCCCAGCTCGACCAGGAGCGCGAGCTGCTCGAGAACAAGATCAATGGTCTGCGTACCTTCGAGGCCGAGTACCGTTCGAACCTGCGCAACCACCTCGAGACCCTCCTCAAAGAGGTCGACAACGGCGAGAACTGATTGCAATCGCTTTGACCGGCGGCGGTGCACTTCGTGGTGCGCCGCCGCCGGTCGTTTAAGATAGGGAACCATGGCTGACTCCTCCCACCCGACCCACACCCGCGCGACGTGGATGTAC
The DNA here is from genome assembly GCA_927911615.1 of uncultured Xylanimonas sp. Taxonomy (GTDB): domain Bacteria; phylum Actinomycetota; class Actinomycetes; order Actinomycetales; family Actinomycetaceae; genus Pauljensenia. The sequence goes on along the minus strand of CAKMQM010000187.1, from coordinate 12,235 downwards.
GCGGGCCTCGTGTTCGCTGCCGCTATTGCCACCGATCAGGTGTCAAAGATGTGGGCGCGGACCGCCCTCGACGGCCAGGGGCCGCGCCCGCTCATCGGGCAGTGGCTGTCGCTGTCCCTTGTGCACAATTCGGGTGCCGCGTTCTCCTTCGCCGCCGGCAAGACGTGGGTTTTGACGATCTTCACCGTTGTCATCATCGGCGTGCTGGTCGTGATGGCGCGTCGCGTCCACCGCGCCTCGACCCTGCTGGCGATCGCACTGCTGGCGGGCGGCGCCGTTGGAAACCTGATCGACCGACTGACTGCCGAACCCGGCTTCGGCGTCGGTCATGTCACCGACTTCATCGCCTACGGCAACTGGTTCGTCGGCAATGTCGCAGACATTTGGATCGTCCTCGGGGCGCCTTTGCTGGCCCTCGCGCTCTCCCGTGAACCCTCGAAGGAGGACGCCCAGTGAGCTCCCGTATGCTTCCCGTCCCCGACGCCTCGTGGGGGAGAGGGTTGACGCCGCTCTGGCCCGTATGCTCGGCCTGTCGCGCTCGCGCTGTGCGGAGCTGGCGGGGGAGGGGCACGTCCTCGTCAACGGCGTTGCCGCCGGCAAATCCGATCGCCTTGGGGCCCTCGACATCATCGAGGTCACCATTCCGGAACCGGAGAGCAAGCCGACGCCGGTCACCGACATGGCGATTCTCTACGACGACGAGGACATCGTCGTCGTCGATAAGCCCGTCGGCGTCGCCGCACACACCGGCCCCGGTTGGGAAGGCCCCACGGTCCTGGGCAACCTGGAGGCGGCCGGATATCGCATCACCAGCTACGGGCCCCCCGAGCGCCAGGGCATCGTGCACCGCCTCGACGTGGGCACATCCGGCGCGATGATGGTCGCCAAGTCCGAGCTCGCCTACACCGTCATGAAGCGCGCGTTCAAAGAACGCACGATCGAAAAGGTGTACCACGCCGTCGTGGCCGGGCACCTCGACCCGGCCTCGGGCACGATCGACGCTCCGATCGGTCGTCATCCTTCGCGCGAATGGCGCATGGCCGTCATCGACGGTGGCAAGCGCGCCGTCACCCACTACGACACCCTCGAGCTCATGGCGGGAGCTCAGCTCACCGAGGTGCACCTGGAGACGGGACGCACCCACCAGATCCGCGTGCACATGGCCGCCGTCGGGCACCCGTGCGTGGGTGACACGTTCTACGGCGCTGACCCGACCCAGGCGGAGCGCCTGGGGCTCACCCGCCAGTGGCTGCACGCCGTTCGACTCGGATTTGCCCACCCTCGCACGGGCATGCCGATGAGCGTGTCCAGTCCCTATCCGGATGATCTCGCCGATGCTCTCGAGGAGCTGCGCCACCCGCGCGACTGACCCGACAGCACGGTGCGTCACCCTCCTCGGCCCCGGCCTCGTCGTGGCTGTCCGCCGTGAGATGAACGACCGCTCCGCTCGGGGCGTTCGCCGTGGGTGCGCGCGCCTCGGACAGTAGAATCGACGCATGGCTGATTCCTTCGTGCACCTCCACAACCACTCCGAGTATTCGATGCTCGACGGAGCGGCGAAGACGAAAGCAATGGCGGAGGAGGCCGCCCGTCTCGGGCAGCCCGCGATCGGCCTGACGGATCACGGTTATCTTTTCGGCGCCTTCGATTTCTACACGAACTGCACGAACGCGGGCGTCAAGCCGATCATCGGCCTGGAGGCGTACGTGACGCCGGGGACCTCGCGCTTCGACCGCCAGAAGGTCCTGTGGGGCGAGCCGTGGCAGCGCGCCGACGACGTGAGCGCCGGCGGCTCCTACAACCACCTGACCCTGGTCGCCTACAACACGACGGGTATGCACAACCTGTTCCGCCTGGGGTCCTACGCTTCGACCGACGGCCAGTTCGGCAAGTGGCCGCGTGCCGACAAGGAGCTGCTCAGCCAGTTCCACGAGGGCCTCATCGTGTTCACGGGCTGCCCCTCGGGTGCCGTGCAGACGCGCCTGCGCCTGGGGCAGTGGGACGAGGCCGTGGCTGAGGCCGCGGAGCTGCGCGACATTTTCGGCGCGGAGAACTTCTACGTCGAGGTCATGGACCACGGCATCGACATCGAGCGACGCACCCACCAGCAGGTCCTCGAGATCGCCAAGCTCATGAACGCGCCCCTTGTGGCGACCAACGACGCGCACTACGTCAAGCGCGAGGACCGCAAGATCCAGGACGCACTCCTGTGCATCAACTCGGGTTCGCGCATCAACGACCCCGACCGATTCAAGTTCGACGGCGATGGCTACTACATCCGCTCCTCGGACGAGATGCGTGCGCTGTGGAGCGAGCTGCCCGGCGCCTGCGACTCGACCCTCGAGATCGCCGAGCGCTGCGACGTGCACTTCACGACCACGAAGGAGGGCGCCAACTACATGCCCGACTTCCCGGTGCCCGAGGGTGAAGACAAGACCTCGTGGTTCATCAAGGAGGTCGAGCGAGGCCTGCGCGATCGCTTCCCGAATGGCATCCCGGACGACGTGCGCAAGCAGGCCCAGTACGAGGAAGACGTCATCATCAAGATGGGCTTCCCCGGCTACTTCCTCACGGTCGCCGACTACATCAACTGGGCGAAGTCCCAGGGTATTCGCGTGGGACCGGGCCGTGGCTCGGGCGCGGGCTCGATGGTGGCCTACGCCTTGAAGATCACCGAGCTCAACCCCCTCGAGCACGGCCTGATTTTCGAGCGATTCCTCAACCCCGAGCGAATCTCGATGCCCGACTTCGACGTCGACTTCGACGAACGCAGGCGCGACGAGGTCATCGCCTACGTCAAGCGCAAGTACGGTGAGGACCGCATCAGCCAGGTCGTCACCTACGGCACGATTAAGACCAAGCAGGCCCTGAAGGACTCCGCGCGCATCCTCGGCAAGGACTTCAAGGTCGGTGAGCAGCTCACTAAGGCGCTGCCCCCGGCGATCATGGGCAAGGACATCACGGTCCACGGCATCTTCGACGAGAAGGACAAGCGCTACGCCGAGGCCTCGGAGTTCCGTAAGTTCTACGAGGAGAACCCCGACACGCACGAGGTCGTCCAGTACGCGCTCGGCCTGGAGGGCCTGACACGCCAGTGGGGTGTGCACGCGTGTGCGGTCATCATGAGCTCCCACACGCTCACCGACATCATCCCGATCATGAAGCGCCCGCAGGACGGCGCGATCATCACGCAGTTCGACTACCCGACGTGCGAGACGCTGGGCCTGCTGAAGATGGACTTCCTGGGCCTGCGTAACCTCACCGTCGTGTCCGACGCCCTTGAGAACATTGCGCTCAACGGCAAGCCGGACCCGGACCTCGACCACCTGACCTTCGACGACAAGAAGACCTACGAGCTGCTGGGACGAGGCGACACCCTCGGCGTCTTCCAGCTGGATGGTGGCGGCATGCGCGACCTCCTCAAGCTCATGAAGCCCGACAACTTCGAAGACATCTCCGCCGTCGGCGCCCTGTACCGCCCCGGCCCGATGGGTGCGAACTCCCACACGAACTACGCGCTGCGTAAGAACGGGCGTCAGGAGATCACGCCCATCCACCCGGAGCTGGCGGAGCCGCTCGAGGACATCCTGGGAACGACCTTCGGTCTGATTGTGTACCAGGAGCAGGTCATGCAGATCGCCCAGAAGCTGGCGGGCTACTCGCTGGGCCAGGCAGACATTCTGCGTAAGGCCATGGGTAAGAAGAAGAAGGAGGTCCTGGACCAGCAGTTCAAGGGCTTCCGCCAGGGCATGGTCGATAACGGCTACTCCGAGGAATCGATCAAGGCCCTGTGGGACGTCGTCGTTCCCTTCTCCGCCTACGCGTTCAACAAGGCCCACTCGGCCGCATATGGCCTCGTCTCCTACTGGACGGCCTTCCTCAAGGCGAACTTCCCGACGGAGTACATGGCAGCCCTGCTGACCTCGACGAAGGACAACAAGGATCGTCGAGCCCTGTACCTGGCGGAGTGCCGTCACATGGACATCACGGTCCTGCCCCCGGACGTGAACGCGTCGATGGGTAACTTTGCGCCTGATGGCGAGGCGATCCGCTTCGGCTTGAACGCCATCCAGAACGTGGGCGGCCCGGTCGTCGACGCGATTGTGGAAACCCGCGCCGAGAAGGGGCGTTTCGCCTCGTTCCAGGACTTCCTGGACAAGGTGCCTCAGGTGGTGTGCAACAAGCGCACGATCCAGTCCCTCATCCGTGCCGGCGCTTTCGACTCGATGGGTCACACGCGTCGCGCCCTCCTCGCGCGCTGCGACGAGGCCGTGGATGCGATCATCGACGTCAAGCGCAACGAGGCGATCGGACAGTTCGACCTGTTCGGCGCTCTGGGGGGGGACGAGGATACGGGCTCTGGCCTGACGATCGACATCCCGGACCTGCCCGAGTTCGACCGCAAGACGAAGCTGGCGGCCGAGCGTGAGATGCTGGGCCTGTACGTCTCCGACCACCCGCTGCGCGGCGTGGAGGCGGCGCTGGCTCGCCACCAGGACTACGAGATCGCGCAGGTCGTCGGCTCGGACGGGGCGATGGCGGACCGTATCGTGAAGATCGCGGGCCTCATTTCGGGCGTCACGACGAAGGTGACGAAGCAGGGCAACGCGTGGGCGATCGCGACAATCGAGGACCTGTCGGGTTCGGTGGATGTGCTCTTCTTCCCGCGCTCCTACGAGTCGATTCAGACCTACCTCGCGCAGGACATCATCGTCCAGATTGAGGGCAAGGTGAACGTGCGTGAGGAGGGCATGACCATCTACGGCCAGTCGATGACCCTCCTGGATCTGTCGGGCGGGGCGGACCTGCCTCTCGACCTGCGCCTGCCGGCCGCGCGTTGCACGCCCGAGCTGCTCACCGACCTGCGCGGCGTCCTCGAGTCTTACCCCGGCGGCTCCCCGGTGCGCCTGCACCTGACGGAGCCGGGACGCACGACGGTCGTCGAGCTGGATCCGAAGCTGCGCGTTGAGCAGACGAGCGCCTTCTTCAGTCATATCAAGGCAGTCGTCGGTGCGGGCGGTGTCGTCACCTCGTCCTAATATGATGCGAGCCGGGCCCCGGTGGGACTCGGCTCGCGTCGTCGACGGGCGTGCTTAGGAGGCGGATCCGACGATCGCGGAGGCCCTGCCCCAGGGGGCGTCGACCTCGACGAGGTCGCCGGCGCTCAGGTGATGGCCGCGGCGCGTCTCCACCTCGCCGTTGACGGTCACGTCGCCGGCCTGGATGAGTTCGCGGGCCTGTGCGCCGTCTTCCGCGAGGGAGGCGAGCTTAACGAATTGGCCGAGCTTGATCTCCCCGCGCACGGGGATCGTCGGTGTGCTCATGGTGATTCCTTTCGCTGGTGGAGAGCGCATCACGCGCGAGGGCGTGGATGAACAGTATCCTTGGGTAGAGACACACAGTATAAGGAGGAGCGGTGAGCGCTCACAACGACGATATCGACGCGGAGTTCCAGTCGCTGGTCGCATCGCTGGGATCGACGCCCGCCGCGGGCGATTCTCTGCCGTCCCTCGATCCGGACGACACTCCCGTTGACGAGTCCCTGCACCTGGAGGGCGGCCGCCTGTCGGTTGCCCTCGTGCTCGCCCCGATTTCCTACCCGGAGGCGCTCCACTCGCTGCTCGCTCTGACGGGTGTGCGTGAGTCGATCGTCCGTCTCAAGCCGTGGACCGCCGTGTGGCTGCGCGTGGAGACGACGCCGACCGACGAGGAGGAGCTCGACGCTCTGCTGACCGGCCAGCGTCCGATGCCCGACGCGGTGGATCGCGTGGCCCGCGCCGTCTCGAACCTGTCGAAGTACGGGGCGGTCGCTCTCATGAGCTGGCTCGTCGAGGGGGACGGCGTGGAGCCGGGCGTCTCGGGCCGTATCTCCGCCCAGCGCTACGTGAGCGGTGAGCCCGAGGAGACGATTCCCGCGGGCCTGCTGCTGGGTGCGATGCCCGCGGCGACGGAGGACCTCCTGTTGGGGCGTACGACGCCCGCCGACTACAAGGATTCCGTGGCCGCCGACGGCAGCTGCCAGGGCGGCGGCCCCTTCGGTTGGCTGCGCCGCAAGCAATCATGACGATCCTCGAACTGCTGCCCGCGATCGACGTGACGGGCGGTCAGGCCGTGCGCCTGTCCTCCGGATCGATCGACGAGGGCTCCTGGGGCAGCCCGATCGATGTCGCCCGTTCGTTTGACGAGGCCGGGGCTCGCTGGGTGCACCTCGTGGACCTTGACCTGGCGTTTGGTCGCGGCGAGAACTCTGAGCTGCTCGCCCGGGTGATCCGTGAGGTTCCCGTGCGTGTTGAGTTGTCGGGAGGCATTACGAGCCGAGCGGCCATCGAGGCTGGGCTGGCGATGGGCCCCGAGCGCGTCAATATCGCGACGCAAGCCCTTGAGGACATCGACGCTGTCTGCGAGGCCGTTGACACTTTCGGCGAGCGCGTCGCTGTGTGCCTGGACGTGCGCGGCGATCGCCTGGCCGCACGCGGCGGAAGTGGCGAGGGTGGCAACGTCTGGGAAGCCCTGCGCGTCCTGAATGAGGCGGGTGTGGCCCGGCTGGTCGTCACAGACGTGACTCGTGACGGTCAGATGAACGGTTCCAATCGAGACCTGCTGGCCCGCGTCGCGGATCAGAGTTCCGCCCGGATCATTGCCTCGGGCGGGGTCAACTCCCTGGCCGACATCGAAGCTCTGCGCGCCCTCGGCATCGAGGGTGCAATCGTCGGAAAAGCCCTGTACCAGGGCGCATTCACTCTGGCCGATGCGCTGGACGTTGCCGGATATGAGGAACTCTCATGACTCCCACGCCCCCTTCTCTCACCGAGGAACAGAAGAACCGACTGGCGCAGCGCCTGTCGATGATGAGCCACGACCGCGCAGACGTGGGACAGGGGCTTCCCCGGACCGCCCGGGCGCTTGCGCTGGGGCAGGGGAGTGACGCGGGGGCGGCCAGGCTTGAGGCGCTCGTCGATGCTCTCGTCTTTGAACGCGTGATTGTTCCCATCGACGTCGAACCAGACCCACGCGTGACGGGCGTTCACGCCGGCGAAAACGGACACAACCCGATCGACTTCGTGCGCGCGCAGACCCCTGCGGGGGAGGCGCTCGCCATCTATTCGTCGGCGCAGGCACTGTCCGCTCACCGCCCCGGTGACCGTCCGATGGCCCTGGACTTCCGCACGATCGGTCTGACGGCCCTCGTGGAGACGGGCGGGCGCATCGTCGTCAACCCGGGTACCGATGCGGTGCTGCTGCCGCGCCCCGCCGTGGCCGCGCTCGCGCAGGGGGATGAGTGGTTGCCCGCCTGGCACGACGAGGATCTGCGCGAGCTCCTGCTCGCCGATGCCGCCGCAGCGTGCCCGGCCATCGTCGACGTTGAGATCGCCTACGCGGGCGACGGCCTCACGCGCGTGCTCGTGTCCGTGGACCGCGCGTCTTTCGCCCAGGGGGCCGATGCCTCGGCAATGAAAGAAACCCTGTCGGCAGCCTTGAACGCCCTGGGGTCCAACCCGCGCCTCATCGCCTCGGCCGACCGGGTCGAGATCGCGCCTGTCCTGCGCTGAACGGGCATCGAAGGTTCCCAGTAAAGCGTGAGGCGCGCAATGATTGCTGATCTGGCGATCTCTCATTATTTCTGGTACAGTTGATACGACCGTCTGGGCGAAAGCCCGGAACGCAAGCGGAGAAATCCCACCTGGATACCCGCCTCTCGACAGAGAGGATGCCGCCCATCAGGGGCGCCGCGCAGGGGATCGGGTACGACGGTCAACACCCGTGTGTGTTGACCTATGGAAGCCTCCGTGCGCGTCGCGTAACGGAGGCTTTTCGTTACACGCATAAGGATTCTGTGGAAGGAGCCGCTCATCAGCGAGACTCGCATCAATGAGCGTATTCGAGTTCCCGAGGTTCGCCTCGTGGGACCCGGAGGTGAACAGGTCGGCGTCGTCCGAGTTGAGGACGCGCTGCGTCTGGCCGAAGAGGCCGGGCTCGACCTGGTTGAGGTTGCGCCGAACGCCAAGCCGCCCGTCGCAAAGCTCATGGATTACGGCAAGTACAAGTACGAAGCCGCCCAGAAGGCCCGCGATGCTCGCCGCAACCAGGCGAACACGCAGCTGAAGGAAATCCGCTTCCGACTGAAGATCGACGATCATGACTTCGGCGTCAAGAAGGGCCACGTTGAGCGCTTCCTGTCCGCCGGCGACAAGGTCAAGGTCATGATCATGTTCCGCGGTCGAGAGCAGTCTCGCCCCGAGGCTGGCGTTCGCCTCCTGCAGCGCCTCGCCGAGGAGATTGGTGACCTTGCCACCGTCGAGTCGATGCCCCGTCAGGACGGGCGCAACATGACGATGGTGCTGGCCCCCACCAAGCGCAAGGCTGACGCCCTGACTGAGCAGCGCAAGCGCCGCGAGGCCGAGCGCGCTGAGCGCCGGGGCAAGCGCGCGGAGCGCGCCAGCAAGGACCAGGCCCGAGTGGCAGCCGACAAGGCTGCCGAACAGGACTGACGGCGATACCCATCGCCTGACAACGAAGGAATAGAAATGCCGAAGAACAAGACTCATTCCGGTGCTAAGAAGCGCTTCCGCACGACCGGCTCGGGCAAGATCATGCGCGAGCAGGCCGGCGCCCGCCACCTGCTGGAGCACAAGTCCAGCCGTAAGACCCGTCGTCTGGCGACCGACCAGGTCCTGGAGACCGCTGACGTCAAGCGCGTCAAGCGCATGCTGGGCATCTGAGCTCGAGTAAGAGGAGAACAGTAGAAAATGGCACGTGTTAAGCGTTCTGTCAACGCCAAGAAGAAGCGTCGTACCGTACTCGAGCAGGCCTCCGGCTACCGCGGCCAGCGCTCGCGCATGTACCGCAAGGCCAAGGAGCAGGTCACTCACTCCTTCGTCTACTCCTACCGCGACCGCAAGGCTAAGAAGGGCGACTTCCGTCGTCTGTGGATCCAGCGCATCAACGCTGCTTCCCGCGCCCAGGGCCTGACCTACAACCGCCTCATCCAGGGCCTGAACCTGGCTGGCGTCGAGGTCGACCGCCGCATGCTGGCCGAGCTGGCTGTCAATGACATCAACGCGTTCAACGCCCTGGTGAAGGTCGCCAAGGACGCGCTGCCCGCCGACATCAACGCCCCCAAGGCCTGATAGGTGAGCTTTTCCGCCGAGCGCCTGACCGTTCTCGATAATCCCCGCGCCGATCGCGTGCGCAGGGTGTCGGGTCTGGTCGGGCGCTCGGCGCGTTCGCGCTCGGGTCTGATGCTTGTTGAGGGGCCTCAGGCAGTGCGTGAACTAGCCCTGCACCGACCGGGTGCGGTGCGCGACGTGTACGTGCGCGAGGACGCGTGGGAGACGCACGCGGACGTCGTGGACGTGGCCCGGCGCGCCACGCGCTGGGTGCACCCGGTGACCGCCGAGGTCTCGGCGGCCCTGTCGGGGGACTCGCAGGGCATCTGCGCGGTCGCCTCCCTAGATGCGCTGTCGCGCGAACTGCCTGAGCCGAGCGTTGGCGAGACGATCGTCGTGCTTGCTCAGGGGCGCGACCCCGGCAACGTTGGCACGATCATTCGCACGGCCGACGCATTCGGCGCGGTTGGTGTCGTGGCCGTCGCGGGCACGGTGGACGCCGCGAGCCCGAAGGTCGTGCGCTCGAGCGCCGGCTCGGTCTTCCACATTCCCGTGTGCGTGGTTCCCTCCTTTGCCGACGCCCGCGCTCTCATTCACGGTCGCAGCGCGGCCCTGCTGGGCACCAGCGGTGGTGCCGGTTCGATCAGCCTCTCCGACCTCCTCGTGCAGGGAGTGTCGGCCCGCTCGCGCCTATCCCAGTCGCACGCGTGGGTGTTCGGCAACGAGGCGCGCGGCCTGTCGGGCGAGGAAATGCGCCTGTGCGACGCGCTCGTGTCTATCCCGATGACGGGTGACGCGGAATCCCTGAACGTAGCCAGCGCGGCGGCGATCTGCCTGTTTGCGTCCCAGACCGTGCGAGGCGTCGACAACTGAGGTGCCTTCGCGGCGCGACGCTGCGCCCGCGACTAGTCTGGTTCCTATGAAGTTAGCTGAGCTGTCCGAGCACAGTTGGTGTCTCATTTCCGCGAGTCTTTCCCGCGCGGCGAGCGCACGATGATCGGCATCGGTGACGACTGTGCCCAGGTCGCGGCTCCCGAAGGATCGTTCATCGTGACGACGGATGTCATGGTGGAGGACCAGCATTTCCACCTGTCGTGGTCGACCGGCTACGAGGTCGGAGCCCGCGTTGCCGCTCAAAACCTCGCGGATATCGATGCGATGGGAGGACGTCCCTCGGCGCTCGTTGCCTCGGTGGTGGCGCCGCGCGACATGGATGCGGACGTTTTCCTGGATGTTGTCCGAGGCCTGGGGGACCGCGCGCGCGAGGTCGGAGCTGGTGTGGTCGGCGGAGATCTGAGCGCGGGGGAGAAGCTCGTCATTTCGATCACGGCTTTCGGCTATTGCCCGGGCCCGGTGGTGCGTCGTGACGGCGCGCGCCCGGAGATGTCGTGGCGGTCAGCGGCACCCTCGGGTACTCCTACGCCGGCCTTGATCTCCTGGAAGGTGGGTACGTCGATCCCTCGTCGCGAGGAGTTGAGCAGCTGGGCGATCTGGCGCCCTTCATTGAGACGTACCGTGCGCCGAGGCCTCCGCTGGGCTCCGGCGTGGCCGCTGCGGCTGCGGGCGCTCGCGCCATGATGGACCTGTCGGATGGGCCCGCGACTGACGCGGCGCGCATTGCCAAGGCCTCGGGAGTCGTCATCGAGTTCGATCGAGACGCCATCGAGGCGGAGGCGAGCCAGCTGGCTCCCGCCGCCCGCGTCTGCGGGGTCGATCCCGTGCGGTGGGTCCTGCAAGGGGGAGAGGAACACGGAATGATCGCCGTTTTTCCGCCGGATGCGCAGCTGCCCGACGGCTTCCGCGCCGTTGGCACAGTGCGAGCATGCCGGCCCGATGAGGAGCCGCAGGCGATGATGGATGGGGCGGTCCTGCGCGGGGCGTGGGATCATTTCTCGGCAGATTCCGTAGACTAGTGTGATGTGGGCCGCTGGAGTCTTTGTTGATAGACGGGGAAGTGAAGCGGCGTGACGACCAACGATTGGAGTACATCAGGATGACCGCGTTGACTGAGGGCACCCCGGCCTCGTCTCGACCGATGTCGCGCGTGGCGCGCAAGCTCGCGGAGTCGTCGGAGGAGATTCCGGCGACCGCCGGACTGTCCCTGCCCGCGCTGCAGGGTGACGCCTGCGTGCCGCCGACGAAGGCCCTGCCCGTCGTCGATGCGGAGACTGACGTCGACGCCTGACGCCGGTCACTGCCTGGGCTGCCTGGGAGAGATTATGTGTGCACGTCGCGTGGGCCCCGAGGGAACGCCCGTCGGAGGGTGGTCGTCGGCTCCGCCGCCCGTGATTACGCAACAGCAACGCAAGGCTGATGCCAAGGTTCGAGTAATCGCCGCCATCATCATCGGCGTGATCGTGTTCGGCATCGTTCACCTGATGGATATGCCTCGGACGAATCCCGAGGATGCTGTGCGCCAATACCTGACGTACCTTGCCGACGGCGACGCCGAATCGGCGCTCCGGATGCAGTCGATAACGCTATCGGACCGCGAGAAGCGCTTCCTGACGAACGACGTGCTGTCCGCGTCCGACTCCCGCATCGTCGTCGAATCGGTGGAGAGTAAGACCAGCAGGTGGCACGTCGGAAAATTCGCGAGGGTCGAGGCGACGATGAGCGTGAACGGTGAACACTTGACGCACGAATTCCTCGTCTATCACAGGAAACCAACGAAGGACAATCCCGCAGAATGGTACCTGCGTGATGGCCTCTTGGTGCGCGTGGCGGTAACGGGTGAAGGGGTTCCTGGTTTTTCTGTGCGTGGGGATTCCGCCGGTGTCGAGCCGCTGTCGAGGAGCTGGCAGGAGTACTACTTCTTCCCCGGTGTTTATACCCTGACGCCTGAGGGGCGGAGCGACGGAGGCACTGTGGACCCTCAGACGGTCGTCGTTGTCGACGGAAGCGGTACAGCTGCTACCGAGAACACGACGGTTCGCTTCTAGTGCTCCCCGATAGTTTGTGCGGGCCGAGCGTCCAGCATATGGCGGCCCTAATTGTTTATTTGATGAAGAAAATACCGTGTGAGAAAATTTAGCGGTTTCGGTGTGGCCAGCCTCGTCAGCGGCACCGCAGCGCCTGCCCATCGGCGCGCACAACAGTGAGGATTGAGAGATGTCTGAGCAGCACTA
>CAKMQM010000186.1:0-2776 GCA_927911615.1 uncultured Xylanimonas sp. | reverse complement strand
CGCGCCGGAGGATTTCTCCTCGCAGGCGCGGGCCTCACTGATCAACGGGGACAGCTACGAAGCGGTAGTACCGCGACGCGGCCCGGGGCTCACTCAGTGGTGTGCATTTCCGTTGTTGTTGCCGTTGTTATTGCCGCCGTTGTTTCCGTTCTGGCCGCCCTTCGACACCTTCAGCTTCACGGTCGAATTCTTGTCCACCTTCGAACCCTCGCCGGGCTCGACGGAGAGGACCTGGCCGGCGGGCTGGTTGCCTGCGACCTCTTCGACGGTGACGGTCAGGCCCAGGGCCTTGAGCTGCGCCTCGGCGTCTTCACGGCCCATGCCGACGACGGTGGGAATCTCCACCTGCGCGGCCTTGCCGCTCGAGATGGACACGCCAATGGCGGTGCCCTTCTTCACCTTCGTGCCGGTCGCGGGATCCTGCTCGACGATGCGGTCCTTCTCCTTCTCGGAGTCAACGCTCGTCACGTTGCCCAGCTCCAGGCCGACGCCCTTGAGGGTGCTGCGAGCCTGATCCTGGGTCATGCCCGACAGGTCAGGCACGTCCACCTGATCCGAGCCGGAGGACAGGTAGGCGCGGATCGTCTGGCCGGCCTTGACCTTGGAACCGGGGGAGGGGTTGGTCTGCGCGACCTTGCCCTCGGGAACGGTGTCGGAGGCGACCTTGCTGGAGTCGAGCTCCCACTTCAGGCCAAGGGCCTCGATCGCCTTGCGGGCGTCGTCGGGCTCATGCCAACCAGGTTGTCCGGCAGGGTCACAGAGTCGGGGCCGGAGGAGATAGTGACGCGAACGGTCGCGCCCTTCTCGGCCTGCGTGCCCGCAGCGGGGTCGGTGGAGGCCACGGAGCCCTCAGCGACGGTGTCGGAGGCGACCTTGTCGGGGTTGAGCTCCCACGTGAAGCCGGCCTGCTCGATCTGGGTCTTCGCCTCGGCCTGGGTCAGGCCGACGACGTTGGGAACCGCGATCGACTCGGGCTCGGCGGCACCGCGCGTCAGGGCCCATACCGAGCCGCCAATCAGCAGCAGGGCGATGAGCAACACGGTCGCGATGATCGCCGTGCGGCGCTTGCGGGCCTTGGCGGCCTCGTTCGCATTGTCATCGGTGGCAACAGCGGGCAGCGATGTGGAGGTCGCGGCCACCGCCGCTGCTGGTGCGTGGCTGGGGACCGCGGCCATCGGCGTGGTCGCGGCGGTGCGTGCGGACGCCATGCCGGCAGCGGGCAGGACCTCGGTCGCCCACGAGTCGGCGGGCGGCGCGCCCACGTCGAGGCCTCGGGCCACGCGCTGCAGGTCCGCGAGCATTGCCGCGGCGCTCGGGTAGCGGTCCTCGCGGTTCTTCGCCAGGGACTTCAGCACCACGCGGTCGAGCGAGTCCGGGATGTCGGACAGGATCGACGAGGGCGTGGGCGGGATCTGCTCGACGTGCTGGTACGCGACGGCGACGGCCGAGTCGCCCTTGAAGGGCGGGCGGCCCGTCAGCAGCTCGAAGAGGACGACGCCGGTCGAGTACAGGTCGGAGCGAGCATCAACGGTCTCGCCGCGCGCCTGCTCGGGGGAGAGGTACTGGGCGGTGCCCACGACGGCGTTCGTCTGCGTCATGGTGGCCTGCGAGTCCGTCAGGGCGCGCGCGATGCCGAAGTCCATGACCTTGACCTTGCCGTCCGACGTCAGCATGATGTTGCCGGGCTTGATGTCGCGGTGCACCAGGTGGTTTGCGTGCGAGTACTGGAGGGCGGACAGGACGCCAGACACGATCTCGATGGCCTCGTTGATCGGGACGGCCGTGCCGTCGGAGATCAGGTCCTTGACCGTGTGCCCCTCGACGTACTCCATGACGATGTAGGGCACCGCGATCGAACGGCCGGTCGCATCCTCGATGATCTCCTCGCCCGTGTCGTACACGGCGACGATGTTCGGGTGATTCAGCGACGCCGCCGACTGCGCTTCGCGACGGAAGCGCGCCTGGAAGATCGAGTCCTGCGCCAGATCGCGGCGCAGCATCTTGATTGCTACGACGCGCGACAGGCGAGTGTCGAAGCCCAGGTGGACTTCGGCCATTCCGCCTCGCCCGATGAGCGAGCGGACCTCGTATCGGCCAGCTAGACGGTGGGCCATGGGCTCTGCCATGTCCTAACCTCCTCGATAATGTGTGCTCCCGCACTTGGTTGTATCAGGGAGCCAAGCATGTGTTTGATCGTAATAGCTGCAAGCGCGATGAGCGCAATCACGATGATTGCGACGATGACCGCGCGAATAATCTGCCTGGATGCTGGGACGGGTGGTGCGACGACGCTGCGCGAGTACGCGGTCTTGGCCGCCGGACGGGTACGTTGCGCGCTGCGAGCGTCGAGCTCGTGCCAGCGCGGCCCGCGCTTCGCCTTCTCGGGCCGTGGCTCGTAGACCGAGCGTCGCTGGCGCTTCGAGGGCGTGGTTGCGCGAGGCTGGGGAACGGTCCCGTACACGCGCGGCGACGAGGCCGTGGCCGCCTTGTCGCGGCGAGGCGACTCGGAGCGGGGGGGCTGAGGAATGCGCGGGGTCGCCTGACGGGCCGCCTGACGCTTGGCTTCTTCGGCCTCACGACGTTCGCGAGCTTCGCGGCGCTCGCGGGCTTCTTGAAGCTCGCGCTGGCGCTGTTCTTCCTCGCGGGCGACGGCTGCGCGGCGTTGCTCCTCGGCTGCGTCTTCGGCCTGACGGGCCGCCTCGCGTTGGCGCAGTCGCTCGGCGAGGGCGGCGCGTCGATCCTGCGGCTCGGACGGCAGCGGGGTCTTCGGCGCGTC
>CAKMQM010000185.1:0-10609 GCA_927911615.1 uncultured Xylanimonas sp. | reverse complement strand
TCGAGGTTTCTCTGTCCGAGGAGCGCGGCGGCGTCGCGATCCACGTGGAGGAATCGGGTCTGGCATCCGTCTCGGACGACGAGGTCGAGGCCCGCCAGGCGTACGATGACGAGCTCGGCTGTGGGAGCAGGTCCTGATCGCGGCCAAGAACTACCTCGAGGGCCGCTGAGCGCCGCAGCTTCGTCGCTGATGTCGGCGCGTCTCGATGCGGCGCTGCTTCCGTGACGTTTTCCTGCGGAAGCGCGCCAGGATTGCGCGCGGCAATGAGCTGAATGACAACCCCCGCAGCCTGATGGCTGCGAGGGTTTGTTGTAAGTGCGGTTCAGGGGTGGTGAGCTGCGTGCTTGGCCGGGTGCGTCCCCCACATGTCGCACGTAATTCCCCTACAGGTGCTTCAACTGTTTGAGTCAAAACGCTGGAATTCTGCGGCTTTTGAGACGTTAACACGTTCGGTCACCAGGGAATTGCATGCGAAATTGGTGAGTGTGAGGGTGGTGCCGAGCCGTTCGCCGCGGTTGTGCTTGTGAGCGTGGGTGTTACACCCGATCGGGAAGATTCAACCCCTTCTGATCGGGTGGAATCTTCCCGATCTGGTTGAATCTTCCCGATCTGGTTGAATCTTTGCTCGGTGGGAGTGCTTGGGTATCGGCGGCGGGGTGTAGGTGGTGAGCTGCCGGTCGCTCGCCGCGGTGCGGCTTGTTCCTAAGTGGTGTTACACCGTTTAGGGAGTATTGCACTAGCTGGGAGACGGTGTAATGCTCCCTAACTGGTGTAATCCTCCCTAACTAGTGCATCACCCTTGAATGGGGCGCCGTTTCTGAGGCTGAGTGCTGTGGAAGCCGTGTTGGTGCATGCGGGAGTGCAGTGTCTGTGTCCCCCACATTTCGCACGTAATTCCCCTGCGGGTGCTTCAACTGTTCAAGTCAAAACGTTGAATCATGCGGTTTTTGGGGTGGGGCATCGAGCGGTTCTCAGGGAATTACGTGCGGAATTGATAGGGGACGCCGCTCGTCGATGATCGGTGCGAGGCGGCGCGCAGGGAATTACGTGCGGAATTGATGGGGTATGTCGCGTTAACTCCACTGTACGTGCGGCGACGCTGCGGCGTCCCCGGATGTCGCCTCGTCGCGCCTACGCCGCGTGCCCGCCGGGCCTACTTCGCCGCGTGCGCCGGGCCTAGTCCGCCGCGGCTACTCCGCGTGTCCGGCCTCTTGCGCCGCCGCTCGCGTGCCGCCTTCTTGGCGCGGGCGCGCGCCTCGACCTCTTCGGGGGTGAGGGGGCCCTGCGTGGTGCCTTCGCTGCCGTCGGTGCGCTCCCACGAAATGGCGAGGCTGTCGCGCGCGCCGAAGCGCGCCAGGTGGATGCCGACGATGAATTCGAGGCGATCGGCACGCTCGGGCTCCGTGCGCAGCTCAAGCCTCAGATCAGACGCCGACGCGATCACGTCAAAGCGCCCCAGAACCGGGCCCTCGCGGTCGAACAGCAAGTATCCGCTGCCCGCCTCCTCGTCCCAGGAACCCGTGATCTTGTGGCCCATGTGGCTCACCAGCTGCTTGCCGTAGCGTGCGGCCCGATCGGTGGCAACCGTGGCCACGGAGATCAGGGGGTACGAGGCCTCGGCCGTTGAGGGGGTGGTGGTCTCGCCCGTCGAAGGCGTCGAATTCTGCGTCATAAGGTAAACCTAACTTGAATGCCCTGCCTCTGCCATGCGTAGCTCTGGATTCGGTCATGAGCGTACCCGTGCGGTAGCGTTGGATAGTCAAGCGCGTCACGTGAGCGCGCAAAGGCCGCGCAAAAACGCCCCCGGGATGGGAGCTGGCGGAAGGAACAACGATGACAGTTGAGAACGTCGAACATGGTGAGCCCCAGCAGGGTGGCGAAAAGCTGCAGCGCACGCTGAAAAACCGCCACATCCAGCTGATCGCCATCGGTGGCGCGATTGGAACGGGCCTGTTCATGGGATCGGGTAAGACAATCTCCGTTGCGGGCCCCTCGATCCTGCTGGTCTACATGATCATTGGCGCGGTCCTCTTCCTGTTCATGCGCACCCTCGGCGAGCTGCTGCTCTCCGACCACAAGTACGCGACCTTCGCGGACATTGCCCGCGACCTTATCGGCCCGTGGGCCGGCTTTGTGACGGGCTGGACCTACTGGGCGTGCTGGGTGGTCACCGGCGTCGCCGACATGATTGCGATCACCGGCTACACGCACTTCTGGTGGCCGGACCTGCCCGCGTGGATCCCCATCGGTGCGACGACGCTGCTGCTCTTCGCCCTCAACGCCATGACGGTCAAGGCCTTCGGCGAGACGGAGTTCTGGTTCGCGCTCGTCAAGATTGTCGCGATCATTGCCCTGGTCATCGTCGGTTTCGGCATGGTCGCCATGGGCACGGTTGACGAGGAGGGAACCGCGGCCGCCGTCTCGAACCTGTGGAGCCATGGCGGCTTCTTCCCGACCGGATTCACCGGCTTCCTCGGCGGCTTCCAGATCGCCCTCTTCGCCTTCATTGGGATCGAGATGGTCGGCACGACAGTCGCCGAGACCGACGACCCGGACAACACCCTGCCCAAGGCCGTCAACTCCATCCCCGTTCGTATCATGCTCTTCTACGTGGCTGCGCTCGCGGCCATCATGATGGTGACCCCCTGGGATCAGGTGAGCCCCGAGAAATCCCCCTTCGTCACGATGTTCTCGCTGACCGGGCTGGGCGCCGCGGCCACGATCGTCAACCTGGTGGTCCTCTCCTCGGCTGCCTCGAGCGCGAACTCGGGAATCTACTCCACCTCGCGCATGCTCTACGGCCTGGCCCGCCAGGAGCAGGCGCCCGGCGTCTTCGCCCGCCTGTCCAGCCACCATGTGCCCCTCAACGCCCTGTTCCTGTCCTGCGTGTGCCTCCTGTCGGGCATCGTCATCATGGGGATGGGCGGCTCGATCTCCGCGGCCTTCACGCTGGTGACCTCCGTGTCGGCCACGCTGTTCATGGGCGTGTGGGTGGTCATCGTCGTGTCCTACCTGGTCTACCTGCGCAAGCGCCCCGACCTGCATAAGGCCTCGAAGTTCAAGGCCCCCGGCGGCGCGATCAGCGCATGGATCGTCCTGGCGTTCATGGGCTGCATGGGCGTCATCCTGGCGATGTGGGACGATACCCGCCCCGGCCTCGTCTATTCGCTGATTTGGATCGCGTTCATCGTGGGCGCGGCCTTCGCGAACCGCCATTTCCTGCTGCGTCGCGCGTCGCGCGGTGTCCTCGGCGACGGCGGCACGGGCGAGGGGCCGCATACCGGCCCTCATCTGCATGAGTAGCGGAATGAATACCAAGTGACTATGCTCACCAGCGTGCCACGGGAGCTCGAAGCGAGCTGAGAGGGGATCATCCCCCGACCGTAGAACCTGATCCGGATCATACCGGCGTAGGAAGGCTCTTCCCTCGTGGCCGCCGTGCAACACGAAGGGAGTATTTTCGCATGGCATCCACTGCTCCGTCCCTCCGCTGGAGGGTCATTGACATCGTCACCGCCGCCGTCCTGGGCGTCGCGTGCGGCCTCATTTTCGTCGTCTGGAACCAGGTGGGCGGTGCTAGCTACGAGTTCCTCAAGACCATCGGCCCCGGCGTCGGTGGCCTGGTCACGGGCGTTTGGCTGCTGGGCGGCACGCTCGGCGGCTACGTCATCCGCAAGCCCGGCGCCGCGCTCTTCGTCGAGCTGATGGCTGCGACCGTCTCTATGGCCCTGGGCTCCCAGTGGGCTGTCGAGACCATCTACTCGGGTCTCGCGCAGGGCCTCGGTGCGGAGGTCGTCTTCGCCCTGGTCGCCTACCGCCGCTACAACGCGACGATCGTGTGCGCTGCGGGTGCCGTGTCCTTCGCGTTTGAGTGGGTCCTCGAGCTCTTCCTTGCCGGTCACCTCGCGAAGGGTGTGCTCTACAACGCGATCTACCTCGTGTGCGGCATGGCGTCGGGCATCGTTCTGGCCGGCCTGCTCGCGTGGGCGCTGACGAACGCGCTCGCGAAGACGGGTGCCCTGGACCGCTTCGCTTCCGGACGTGGAGCGCGTGAGCTTGTCTGATTTCCGATCCATGGACGAGGCCCACTCCGCCTCCTCCCGCCCCGCTTCTTCTCCCGGTGCCTCGGCTGCGCCGGGTGAGGGGGCGGGCGCGCGCGTGTGCGCGCGCGGCTGGGGATGGCGTCACGCCGGGCGCAAGAACGCCGCGCTGTCGGGTGTTGATCTCGATATTGCGCCGGGCGAGCGCGTGCTGGTGTTGGGCCCGTCTGGGTCGGGCAAGTCGACGCTCATGGGCGGCTTGGCCGGCCTGCTGGGCGGCGCCGAGGAGGGCGAGGCCACCGGCACGCTCACCGTCGATGGCGTCGCTCCGGCCGAGGCGAGGGGCCGCGTGGGCCTGCTCATGCAGGACCCCGAGGCCCAGGTGGTCCTCGCCCGCGTGGGCGACGACGTGGCCTTCGGCATGGAGAACTTGGGGGTTGCGCGCGAGGAGATCTGGCCGCGCGTGGAGAATTCGCTCGAGGCCGTGGGCCTGAGCGTCCCCCTGGATCATTCGACGACGGAGCTGTCGGGCGGGCAGAAGCAGCGCCTGGCCCTGGCGTCGATCCTCGCGATGGGCCCGGGCCTGCTGCTCCTGGACGAGCCCACCGCGAACCTGGACCCGAGCGGCGTCGCCGAGGTGCGCGCCGCCGTCGAAAAGGTCGTCGAGCACACGGGCGCGACCGTGGTCGTCGTCGAGCACCGTGTCGACGTGTGGGCCTCTCTCGTGGATCGCGTCATCGTGGTTGCGGACGGCGCGATCGCCGCCGACGGCCCCCTCGACGAGGTCCTCGCGCAGCAGGGAGATGCCCTGCGCGAGCGCGGTATCTGGCTTCCCGGCGACGACGTCGCCGCCGAGGTCGGCCCCGCCCCCGAGTCCCCCCGGCCTCGTCCGAGGCCACCCCGATTGCCCGCGTCGCCAACCTGACGATCGGCTACGACGCGTCCGCCCCGGTACGTTCCGGCATCGACCTGACGATCGAGCGCGGGGTCTCCACCTGCATCGTTGGCGCTAACGGCGCCGGAAAATCGACCTTTGCACTCACCCTCGCGGGCCTCCTGCCGCCCCTGGAGGGCGCCGTTGAGGTTGAGACCTCCGACGGCACGGCAGGCGACCCGCACGAGTGGAGCAGCAAGCAGCTGCTCGGCCGCATGTCCATGGTCTTCCAGGAGCCCGAATACCAGTTCCTGGCCGCCACCGTCGCCGAGGAGCTCGCGATCGGCCCGCGCGCCGCTGGCATGACCGACGAGGAGATCGCCCCCCTCGTCGACGAACACCTCGAGGCCCTGGGCCTGACCAAACTTGCGCGCGCCAACCCCATGACGCTCTCTGGCGGCGAGAAGCGCCGCCTGTCGGTGGCGACCGCGCTCATCAGCGCACCCGAGCTGCTCATCCTCGACGAGCCGACCTTCGGCCAGGATCGCGGCACGTGGCTCGGCCTTGTGCGCCTCCTGCGCGCCGCCCTCGAGCGCGGCGTCACCCTGGTGTCGATCACGCACGACCCCGCGTTCGTGGCCGCGATGGGCCAGCGCGTCGTCGACCTCGGGCAGGTCGGCACGCGCGGCGCGGTCGCCGAGGATTCCGCGGACGAGGCCGGGCCGCCCCGCCGGGAACGTTCACGATCAGGGGCCGAAGCGCGGCGCCCGAGGCCTCCTCGCGCGTACGAATCCCGTCGCCCGCGTGCTCGCCCTCCTGGTCGCCACCACGCCCCTGCTGATCACGATTGACCCGGTGAGCGCGGCCGTTGCCGTCATTCTCGAGCTTGCGCTCATGCCCCTGTCGGGCGTGTCGGCGCGCAGCTTCTTCCTGAAGGCGACGCCGCTGCTGCTGGCCGCGCCGCTCGGCGCGCTGTCCATGCTGCTCTACGCCTCACCGGGCGGAACCGTGTACTGGCAGTTCGGGCCGGCAGCGATCTCGGATCACTCCATGTGGCTGGCGTTGGGCATCGGCCTGCGCATGTGCGCGATCGTCCTGCCTGCGATTGCTCTGCTCGACCGCATTGACCCCACCGACATGGGCGA
The DNA here is from genome assembly GCA_927911615.1 of uncultured Xylanimonas sp. GTDB lineage: Bacteria > Actinomycetota > Actinomycetes > Actinomycetales > Actinomycetaceae > Pauljensenia. The sequence goes on along the minus strand of CAKMQM010000185.1, from coordinate 4,550 downwards.
CGGCCTAGCGCAGATCCTGCACCTGCCCGCCCGCCCCGTGCTGGCTGCGCTCGCGGGCGCGCGCACGACGTCGCTGATGGCGGCCGACTGGAAGGCCCTCGAGCGGGCGCGCCGTGCCCGAGGCGTCGGTGACTCCTCGCGCATCCGTTCGTTCCTGCGAGGCTCCTTCTCGCTGCTGGTCTTCGCGCTGCGTCGCTCCGGCAAGCTGGCCACCACGATGGAGGCCCGAGGCTTCGGCGCGGCAGGCAAGCGAACGTGGGCGCGCCCTCGCGCCTGCGTGCCGCCGATGCCGTCCTCATGGTCGTCGCCATCGCCGTGCCCGCGATCGCGCTGGCCGCGAGCATCTGGGCGGGCACCTTCGCCCTGGTGGGCCGATGAGCGGCCTCACCTGGGAAGACGTGAGTGGGGGAGTGGGCCTGCGGGTCACGGTCCCCGTCACGATGGGCCCCGATGAGGCCGCCCGCGAGCTCGCCCCCCGCCTGAGTGCCCTGGCGGGGGTGCGGGCCACGGCCTCGTCTGGTGAGGCGGGCGCGCGCCCCGGCGTCCCGGTCGTCACGATCGACGGCTACTCCGGCTCCGGCAAGTCCACCCTGGCCGCAGCGCTCACGCCCCTCCTGCCAGGCTGGCAGGTCCTGCACCTCGACGACTGGTACCCCGGCTGGGACGGCCTCGCGGAGGGCGCCCACATCGCGCGTCGAATTGCCGCGGACCTGCGGGGAGGGCGTGCCTCCTCCTACGAGGCCTGGGACTGGGAGGCCGGTATAACCGGGGCGACGATTCGCGTCCCCCTCGCCCCGACGATCATCGAGGGCTGCGGCGCTATCGAGGCCGAGGCCGATCTCGTCATCTGGATCGCAGACCCCGGCGAGGACGAACGGCGCAGCAGGCGCTCGCGCGCGACGGGCAGACCTACGCGCCTCACTGGCAGCGGTGGGCTGACCAGGATCTGGGGCGGCCGGTAAAATAGGCGCATGTTGCCGCCACATCCTGAACCCCCGCTGTGGGGGTGGCTCCTTGTCGGGGCCATCGATTTCGTGATCCGCGTTGTCGCGCTGGGTGTCGTGCCCAAGCATCGGCGCGCGTCGACCTCGACCGCGTGGCTGCTGCTGATCTTCCTGTGGCCCCTCCTCGGCGTGCCCCTGTACATCATCTTCGGCTCGTGGTGGGCGATGGGCCGCAGGCTCGACGACGACCCGGAGGCCCGCCAGCTGGTCGACGCCATCGTGGCCGGCTCGACCGCGCCCGATCCCGAGAACTACGAGGCGCCGGACGGGCCCGACGGCCTGCCCGCGGGCTCGGACGACGACACCGCCTCGATCATGCGACTGTCCGGGACCCTCAGCGGCTTCCCGGCCTCGGTGGGACAGGTCGGTTGCCTCTACAACGACACGGCCGAGACCTTCCGGGCCATGGCGGCCAGCATCGATACGGCCACCCACCACGTGAACGCCCTGTACTACCAGACCTCGTGGGACGAGTACACGGCCCCCTTCTACGAGGCCCTCGAGCGCGCGGTCGCCCGCGGCGTCACCGTCCGCTTGCTCGTCGACCACCACGGCATGCGCACGATCCCAGGTCACAAGAACTTCCGCCGGCGCCTGAACGCCATGGGCATCGAATGGCACGAGATGCTGCCCTTCGCCCCGCTGCGCGGGCAGATCCGCCGCCCCGACCTGCGCAACCACCGCAAGATCCTCGTCATCGATGGGCGCGAGGCCTACATCGGTTCCCACAACCTCGTGGCCCCCGACTACGACACCCCCTCGTACGCGAAGGCCGGCATGCTCTACGACGACACGAGCGTGTCCGTCACCGGCCCCATCGTCGCTCAGATCCAGGCGGTCTTCGCCGTCGACTGGTACTACGCGTGCAAGGAGATCCTGACCCCCGCGGTCCTCACTCCGCCCGCCGCGGAGGTTACGGCAGAGCGCGAGGGGGAGCAGGCCTCGGCCATGCAGATCATCCCGTCCGGCCCCGCGTTCAAGGACGAGCCGAACCTGCGCGCGTTCGTCCACATGGTCTCCTCGGCGCGCACGCACGTGTCGATTACGAGCCCGTACTTCATCCCGGACGAGGCCCTCATGACCGCGCTGACGAACGCCGCGCTGTCGGGCGTCGAGGTCGAGCTCTTCGTCTCCGAGCAATTCGATCAGTTCCTGGTCGGCCACGCGCAGCGCTCCTACTACGGGCCGCTCCTGAAGGCGGGCGTGCGCATACACCTGTACCACAAGCCGCGAATGCTCCACTCGAAGTACATGATCGTCGACGGGAGCCTGTGCATCATCGGATCGTCCAACATGGACGTGCGCTCCTTCGGCCTCAACTACGAGATCGTGCTCGTCGCCGACAGCTCGCGCCTGGTCGAGATGCTGCACGGCAATGACGACCGCACGCGCGAGAAGTCTCGCGAGCTCACCTACGAGGAGTGGCGGGGCCAGCCGTGGCACGTCCACTACGTCGACAACGTGTGCCGACTGGGGAGCTCGCTCCTGTGAGCGCTTCCGACAACGAGGCCGTGGCGGGGCGCGCGGACACCACTCCTTCGTGGCCTCAGAACGTGGATCGTGACACGATGTCGAACACTGTGTCCGCCTCCCTCGACGTGAATCCTTTCGTCGGGGAGGGAGGCGCCTACGACTCCGTGCGCCCGGCCTATCCGGACGAGGCCGTGGCCGCGTTGATCGACGCTGCGCGGCGCGCGCGTGGTGCCAGTGAGACGGGTCGGGGCGGCCCTCTGCGTGCCGCCGACATCGGCGCGGGCACCGGCAAGATGAGCGAGCTCCTGGCTCGCGCCGGTTTCCTCGTCGACGCGGTCGAACCCTCCGAGGCGATGCGCGCCCAGGCCTCGTCTGTCGACGGCGTGACGTGGCACGACGGCCTCGCGGAGGAGACTGGGTTAACGAACGATCTGTACGATATCGTCGTGTTTGCCCAGTCTTGGCATTGGGTGGACGAGGCGCGTGCGGGCCTCGAGGCCGCCCGGATCCTGGCGCCCGGCGGCGCGCTCGCGATCGTGTGGAATCAGATGGCCGTGTCGATCCCGTGGGTACATCGACTGACGCGCATCATGCGCTCGGGCGACGTGCACCGCCCCGACAACCCGCCCACGCCGGGCGGCGGCTTCGCGCCGATGACCCTCACCCAGGTCGCCTGGGAGGACCGCATGACACCCGAGGAGATACTCACCCTGGGGACGACGCGCTCCTCGTACATTCGCTCCTCGGAAGCGGGGCGGGCGCGCATGCAGGTGAACCTGCGCTGGTACCTGTATGAGCACCTTGGCTACGCGCCGGGGGAGCAGGTTACGATCCCCTACACGTCCCTCGTGTGGCTCGCTCGCCTGTGAGGGCGTGGCCGCTGCGTGAGTCAGCGGAAGGAAATCTCCTTCTTGGTCTTGTTGTCGAACCAGCGTCGGCGGCCGTCAGGTTCGACGACCAGTTGGATGTTGGAGCCGATGGGCAGGTCGTAGATGGCGATGCAGGCGGGCTCGAGATTGCAGATGTCGTTAAAGTCTGCCAGGAAGAGGTTCTTCGAGTCGCGGATGTACTCGGCGGTGTCGCGGTCGGAGAGGACGCGCCATCCGGAATCATCCAACGCAATTGGTGTCTCGCGGATGAGCCACTTGATGTTGCCGGTCCGTTCGGCGATCTTGCGCGAGACGAAGGCGTACCCGGCGTCGCGAATGTAGGTGGTGTGCATCAGTGCTCCTGTCGGTGGGTGTCATCCTGCGCGCGCAGGTAGGTGTCGATACGGTCTGCGAGGACTTGCCGGTCCTCGGAGGCGGTGCGGGCGCGCATGCAGGCGAACCTGCGCTGGTACCTCTACGAGCACCTGGGCTACGCGTCGGGGGAGACGGTGACCATCCCGTACGCGACCCTCGTGTGGCTCACTCACCTGTGAGGGCGGGGCCGCTCCGTGAGTCAGCGGAAGGAAATCTCTTTTTCGGTCTTGTTATCGAACCATCGCCGACGGTCGTCAGGCTCGACGACGAGTTGAATGTCGGAGCCGATGGGCAGGTCATAGATGCCGATGCAGGCGGGCTCAAGGTTGCACAGCTCGTTGAAGTCAACGACGGTCATGTTTTTTGGATCATCCAGGTACTCGGTGGTGTCGCGGTCGGATAGCACGCGCCAGCCGGAGTCCTGAGGGGCGAAGGGTTCCTCGCGGGTCAGCCACTTGATGTTGCCGGTCCGTTCGACAATCTTCCGCGAGACGATGGCGGCTCCGGCGCCTTGAATGTAAGTGGGGCGCATCATTGCTCCTGTCGGTGGGTGTGCGTGGGGCGGGGAATGGTGTACCCAACTTATCCGATTGTTGCCTCCGTGAAAAGGCGATTGCTTCCGGCGGCGTCCCGACTGTTCCGGGGGGCGAACGCGGAGTGCGCGAGACGTCGCTGCTCCACCTGCTCCTCCGGGCCTCGTGCCCCTCCTGAAGCGCGAGGCCACCCCTGGCACAATGGGACCATGGGTCTGTCGTTTCTGGGAGTGATCGCTGCCCTCGCCATGTATGCGGTGAGCGTGGCGCCGTCGCTGATGGCGCGCTCCTGGGCG
>CAKMQM010000184.1:0-13253 GCA_927911615.1 uncultured Xylanimonas sp. | reverse complement strand
CCGCCATCTCGATCTCTCCCGGGCGTGCCTCGTGCGAGATGACCTCGACGCGGCCAGCCGCGCGGATCGCCTGCTCGACCGTGGGGATATCCATGCCGAGCCACCCGGCCAGCTGCCGCGTGTACTCGGCTCGCAGGGCGCGATCCTTGATGTGCGCAACGATGCCGGATGAGGCGCGCAGGCCCTGCACGCGCCCCTCGGCGCTGCGCAGGTCCATCTGAGACAGGACAGAGCGGATCGCGAACTCAAAGAGCGGGATACGCGAGTTCACCAGGTCGACGATCGCCTGATCACCCTGGGATAGACGCAGGTCGCAGGGGTCCTGGCCGCCCGGGGCCACCGCCACGAAAGTCTGGGCCGCGAAGTTCTGATCCTCGCCGTAGGCGCGCAGCGCGGCCTTCTGCCCCGCGCTGTCGCCGTCGAAGGTGAAGATGACCTCCGAGCCGTGCGCGCGCCCCGTGGACAGGAGCACGCCAGCGGCCGGATCCGCGTGGTCGCCCAGCAGGCGGCGAATGATCTTGACGTGCTCGGAGCCAAAGGCGGTGCCACACGTGGCCACGGCGTTCGTTACCCCCGCGACGTGCGCGGCCATGACGTCCGTGTAGCCCTCGACGATGACGACCTTGTGCTCCGTCGCGATCGTCTTCTTCGCCAGATCCAGGCCGTACAGCAGCTGCGACTTCTTGTAGATCGGGGTCTCGGGGTGTTGAGGTACTTGGGCGACTCCTTGTCGCTGTCATCCAGGCGACGCGCGCCGAAACCGACCGTCGCGCCCGTGATATCGCGGATCGGCCACACGAGGCGCCCACGGAAACGGTCATACACGCCGCGGTTTCCCTGCGACCCCAGGCCCGAAATCTGGATCTCCTGGTCCGTGAAGCCCTTGGAACGCAGGTGGCGAGTGAGGGAATCCCACGAGGCCGGGGCATAGCCGACCCCAAAATGCGCGCACATCGCCTGGGTGAAGCCGCGCTCGGCGAGGAACGTGCGACCCTTATGCGCCTCGGGAGAAGCCAACTGCTGCTGGTAGAACTCTTCGGCGACGCGGTGGGCGTCCAGGAGGCGCTGGCGCTTGCCCGGCTCCTCGGTGCGCACGCGCGCCCCGCCCTCTTCGTAGTGGAGGGTGATCCCGGCCTTCGCCGCCAGCATCTCCACCGCCTCGGTAAAAGGCAGGTGGTCGATCTTTTGCACGAACGAGATGACGTCGCCGCTCTCACCGCACCCGAAGCAGTGAAACATGCCCAGGTGAGGACGCACGTTGAAGGAGGGGGTGCGCTCGTCGTGGAAGGGACACAGGCCCTTGAGGGAGCCGATGCCTGCGGGTCGCAGCGCTACGTGTTCGCCGATGATCTCATCGATCTTCACTGCGTTACGTACCGCTTCGATGTCGTCCTTACGAATCAGACCCGCCATGTCCCTCAGTCTACCGATGCCCGCCCACGTCTGCGTCCGATCATGCTCACAGCTGCGAGGACAGCATGCCGCACCAGCGAGCGTGCCACGTGGAGGCCGACACGTCGGTGAGCGAGGCGACCTGGTCGATGACCGCGCGCAGGCGCACGCCGTCGTCGGAGGCGGCCCGCCACTGCGCGGCGAACACTGGCTCGAGAGCATCGGCCCCGGCCTCGTAGAGGGCGTCGACGAGGTCGGCCAGGAGCGTGCGCTGCTGGTAGTAGACCGGCTCGGTCTCGCGCGGGCTCATGACGTAGTGGACGGCCATGCCCTTAAGGATCTGGATCTCGGCGCGCACCTCGCGCGGGACGACGAGGTCCGCGCGGTAGCGGCCCAGCGGCTCGTGCCCGAAGGTCTCGCGCGTGGCGGCCACGGTCGCCGAGCAGAAGCGGCCGATCAGCTCGCTCGTCGCGTCCTTCAGGTGCGCGAGGGAGGCGTAGGAGCCGTCGAAGGAGCGCAGCCACACGGGCATGGAGACGATGCGCTCGAGGGCCTCCTCCAGGTCCGAGCGCGCCACCGAGGGCCCGTACCAGTCCAGGGTCGAGGCCACGACCGCCGAGCAGTGCGCGTCATCGAAGAGGTCCGCGGGGTCCAGCTTGCGGGTCGCGACCGCATCCTCCACGTCGTGCACCGAGTAGGCGATATCGTCCGAAAGGTCCATGATCTGGGCCTCCAGGCATCGCCGACCGGCCGGCGCGCCCTGGCGCATCCACGCGAACACGGGCGCGTCGTCGGGGTACACGGAGTACTTGCGCGTCGACTTGGCCAGGTCCGGGCCACCGGCCTTCACCCACGGGTACTTGCAGATCGCGTCCAGGGTCGCCCGCGTCAGGTTGAGGCCCGCGGGAACGCCCCCCGCGCCAATGACCTTGGGCTCCAGGCGCGTGACGACGCGCAGGGTCTGGGCATTGCCCTCGAACCCGCCGATCGAGGCGGCCGCCGCGTCCAGGGCGCGCTCGCCGTTGTGTCCAAACGGGGGATGTCCGAGGTCGTGGGACAGACACGCCGCGTCCACGACGTCCGGGTCGGCCCCCAACTCCTTGCCGAGCTCGCGGCCCACCTGGGCGACCTCGAGGGAGTGCGTGAGGCGGGTGCGCACGAAATCGTCCGAGATCGGGCCCAGCACCTGTGTCTTTTCGCCGAGGCGACGCAGCGCCGAGGAGTGGAGGATGCGCGCGCGGTCGCGCTCAAACTCGGTGCGCTCGGAGGACTTGTGGTCCTCGGGCACCCAGCGCTCGGAATCGGCGGCCGCGTACGGGCGGCGCGCGTCGCCACCATCAACACCGGGGATCGCCAAGGAAAACTCATTCACGGGGCCATGTTACTAGGGAAACGCCTGCGCAGAACGAGCCCGTGCCTCGTTACTGTCAAAGCGCCACAAATTACCGACAAAGTACTGTGATATACCACGTCAGATCTTTCAGCATTTGTTCAAACATGCTAATTGTCAAGAGTCGCATTCAGCGTCGAATCCTCATCCACGGAAGGAGTCCCGCGTGTCCAACACGGCACAGGAAATCCTCGATGCAGTCGGTGGCCCCGGCAACATCACCCACTTCACCCACTGCGCGACGCGTCTGCGCTTCGAACTCAACGACGCATCGATCATCGACAAGGACCGAGTCGAAGCCATTGACGGCGTCCTCGGTGCCGTCCCGCAGTCCGGTGATCGCTACCAGATCGTTATCGGCGGTGCCGTGCAGTCGGTCTTCAACGAGATCAACAACCTGCCGTCCATGAAGTCGGGTGCCGCAGCCTCGAACGACGACGTCAAGGCCGCCGCCCGCGCGAAGGCACGCGGCAAGAACGCCATCGTTGACGCGTTCTTCGAGTACCTGTCGGACTCGTTCCGCCCGCTGCTGCCCGTCCTGCTCGGCGCTTCCCTGATCCTTGCGTTCCTGGCAGTCCTGGAAGCTTTCGGCGTCGTCAACACACGCGCCGAGACCATCCCGGTGTGGCTGGGCTACGTGAACTCTATGTGGCGCGCGGTCTTCTACTTCCTGCCCGCGATGGTGGCCTACAACGCCTCCAAGAAGCTGGACATCGACCCCTGGGTCGGCACCGCCGTCATCCTGTCGCTGCTCACCCCCAACTTCCTGGGCCTGAGCAACGTTAACAAGTTCCCCGCCACCACCTGCATCCAGCTCGTCGAAGGCCGCGACGACCTGCTGCAGTGCACGACCCAGATCGACAATGTTCCGCTGATCGGCAGCCTGCCTCTGCAGCTGTCCGACTACGGCGGCCAGGTCTTCGTGCCGCTGCTGATGGTGCCGATCCTGGCGCTGGTCTACAAGGGCCTGAAGAAGATCATCCCGGCGAACGTCCAGATGGTGTTCGTCCCCTTCATCTCCTTCATCATCATCATGCCGCTGACCGCCTTCCTGATCGGCCCCCTGTCGATCTGGATCGGTAACGGACTGGGCGGCGGCCTGGCCTGGCTCAACGGCCACGCCCCCATTCTCTTCGCGATCATCATCCCGATCATCTACCCCTTCCTGGTCCCGCTGGGTCTGCACTGGCCGCTCAACGCCCTGCAGCTGGCGAACATCGCCTCGACGGGTTCGGACTTCATCCAGGGCCCCATGGGCGCGTGGAACTTCGCCTGCTTCGGCGCAACGGCCGGCGTTCTCTTCCTGTCGATCCGCGACCGCGACACCGACATGCGTCAGACCGCGTCCGGCGCCCTGGCGGCCGGCCTCTTCGGTGGCATCTCCGAGCCGTCCCTGTACGGCATCCACCTGCGCTTCAAGCGCATCTACCCGCTGATGCTCACCGGATGTGTCGTCGGTGGTCTGGTCATCGGCATCGGTCGCGGCGTGATCACGCACACCTTCGTGTTCACGTCGCTGCTGACGATCCCGGTCTTCTCACCCATGGCCGTCTACGGCCTGGGTATTGCCGCCGCATTCTTCACCGCATTCCTCATGGTTGTCTTCTTCGACTACCGCACGAAGGAGCAGAAGGCTGAGGCTCGCGCCAAGAAGTCCCTCCTCGAAGACGACGCCCCCGCCCCCGCTGCCGCTCCGGCCGCTGCCCCTGCCGCCGCTCCGGTGGCCGAGGCCGCTCCCGAGTTCAGCGACGAGGCGAAGGCTGACCTGACGCTCACCTCCCCCATGGCGGGCACGACGGTTGCGCTGTCGGATGTTGCCGACGAGGCTTTCGCTGCCGGCGCTCTCGGCCCCGGCATCGCCGTCTCCCCGGCCGCTGGCGCCGTGGTTGTTGCCCCGTGTGACGGCAAGGTGTCGGTCGCGTTCCCGACTGGCCACGCCTACGGCATCAAGTCCGCGTCTGGCGTCCAGGTGCTCATCCACATCGGTATGGACACGGTCAAGCTGGAGGGTAAGGGCTTCACGCCTCGCGTCGCCAAGGGCGATGTCGTCAAGCGCGGCGACGTCCTGGCTGAGGTTGACTGGGATGTCATCCGCGAGGCCGGCTTCGACACGATCACCCCGATGGTCGTGACGAACAAGAAGAAGTTCGGCGAGATCACCCCAGCCACCCCCGGTCCGGTGGGCATCACTGACACGGTCGTGACGGTGTCCCCCAAGGAGGCGTGAGCTTTCCGAGCATCGCTGACATAGCCGTGGTGGGCGGGCCGCTTGGCCCGCCCACCATCTTTAGCGTCTCCCGCGGTATCCGACATTTTTGTTCTTCACCCGTGCTTGGTTGCACGCGCTTTATCGGGACGGATACACTGTTGACCAGTCGGTTACCTCGCCGAACGGAGTGCGGGGTTTTTCTTCTCAAAGGAAAGCGAAGCGATGCCAGACGTTGCATTCGACTCAGAGCGCCACGCGCAGGTGAGTGACGATATGAGCGCCGGGGGGGGCGAACTAACCACCTCCGCCATGTCAGCCACGCTCTTGGCTGCGGCACAGTTGTTTGGGCATTGGACGACTGAGAGTGCAGCCCAGGTGATGGGCGAGGCAGTTCGCTCGTTCCTGTCGTCGTTCGCGACGAATATGACGAACGAAGCGCAGTTCTTGAATGACCTGGACACGAAGGTTGCCCAGGCCGTCTCCGACTTTACCGGCACCGAGGAAGATGCCCGTGCTGCGATGGCCGCCGTCGGAACTGCGTTGCTCTCCTTGAACCAGGGGGAGAGCGCACATCAGGTTTATTCGCAGGAGACCATCGACAAATTGACGAGTGCGAATAAGCCGAAGGACGAGGCAGCCCAGAGCAGCGAAGCTGAAGGCGAACAGGGCGCGTCCGATGAGGCACAGGCTACGCCGACGTACGGCGCCCAGAGCGATATCTAAGAACGTGCCGTGAGGGAGGAATAACAGATGGTGTCTTCACCGATGTACGAACGCTTGATGCAGTTTGCTGAAAGCGCACCGGACAACGAAAAGCTCTACGGCTGGGACGACGAGCACTCGACCGTCGTGAAGGCTATCCGCAAGGCTCAGGAAAAGGTCGAGCATTTCAAGGACCACCAGGGTTTCACGGGCCAGGCCGGCGATGCGATGGGCGCCGAGGCCATGCGTGCCCTCCAGCGCTTCAACGGGCAAGCGAACTACTACCTGACCGGCATGTCCTACTACGTTGAGGCGCGCCGTGCAATCATGCTGGCAGCAGAAGAAGCCCGACAGCTGTCGCCCACGTTGTTGGATCCGATGACCGAAGCAATGCGCGACGTCGCTACGGTGACAATCCCTGTCGCCTCCAACTTCGGTCTTCCGGGGCTGTTCGCGAACTCCCTTGCTGTCACCGGCGCTGCGTACGTCGATGCTGTCGAGGCCCAGGCCAACGCGCAGCGGGAGGCCAAATCAACCGAGATCATCGAGCACCTTGAGTCCACGATGAACAACCTGAGTACACGCCTCAAGGATCACACGTCGGAAGGGCCAGATACATCGAATCCAGGAAATCTCGAAGGGTGGACCCCAATTCCTGAAATCCCAAAGGACTCAGCTGATGCCCTCGAAAAAGGTCATATCACCATCTCACCGTATGAAGGCGGCGCTTACGGTCGCTCCCGTTCGGATGCATTCGGCAACGCTGATCTAAGAGGTTCAGACTCGGGTCTCTATCCGGGAGGATATGACAATGGTGAGGGGACCAACCAGCGCGTCATGCAGTCCCCACGCCTTCCGAGCCGTTATTTCCCTGAAGGCGAGGCTGGATCGCGAACGAATCCGATCACGGATCCGCAGGATCTCATGGACATGGACCTGCTGCACACGCGCGTCAACGGCGACCGTCACGCAAACGGCGTCATAGGCGGCCACACACCGGCTCCTCCGGTCGACCGCGATCACCCGCTGTGGGGTTTGAATGCTTCTCGTGCTGCGGAATCCCAGACAACAGGCCGCCTCGGCGGCATCGGTGTGATGGGGGCTGGAGCTCTCGGACTACGGGGAGCTGCTCGCATGGGTTCTACTGGCTTGGGAGCGCTGGGACGAATGGGCGGCGGAGGAAGCGGGTCGCTAGGAACCGCTGGTGCTGGTGCTCTTGGCCGCGGCGGTGCAACAGCAGGGGCATCCGCTTTGCGCACAGGGTCGTATAGTGGAACGGGCATGGGCACCTACACACCACCTGGTTCTGGCAAATCAGCTGGCGCTGCAGGCCAGGGTGCCGCCGCCGGTCAGCGTGGTGGATTCGTGGGTGCCTCCGGAGCTGGTGCCGGCGGCACGAAGGAAGACAAGAAGCAGGCCCGCCGCAAGTACGAGGCCTTCCGTGTCGAGGACGAAGATGAGGATGCGCTGCCTCGTGGATACGTCAATCCGTTGTCTCAGACATACGGCACAGACAAGGACATCGCGCCGGCACGTCGCCGTGACGATGGATGGGATCCCAACCAATGGTGACGGCACGACACGCAGTGCTCACCAGAGCTTTGAGCAGAGGCTCGCGGCGCGCTGCAGTAGCATCCGGATGCGCGCTTGCTTTGGCAGGCAGCGCATTGGCAGCCACCCCTACGCTAGCGGACGACCGTCAGATCACGGCCGCCGACCAGGCCTACTTCTCGTACTATCACCTGGATGCTGCACGAGCTAAGGGCTACACGGGGAAAGGCGTTACCATCGCCATTATCGACGGAAAAGTGGATACCTCCGTCCCCGAATTAGTCGGTGCCAACGTTGTTGACAAAAGTCCCTGTACTGTCAACGGCAGCAACGAAAGCACTAGCCACGGGACGGGTGTCGCTTCTCTCCTAGTTTCCCGAGACTATGGAATCGTCCCCGATGCCACGCTATTGGCATATCAGTACATTGACTCAACAAGTTATGCAGGGAAAGACTGCCCAATGAAGGCAGGGGCTCTGCCGACAGATTTATCCTCGTTGGTGAATCAAGCTATCAACGATGGTGCATCCATCATCAACTTTTCAGCTTCAAGTTCAATGCGCAGGGCTGATCTGAAATGGGCCATAGCCGGGCCATGAGCCAGGGAGTCATTATTACAGCATCGGTTGGAAACAGTGGAGCAGATGAAAACGAAAACCACCTGTCCAGGTGGTCTGGCGTCGTCGGGGTCTCTGCTATTGACGACAATGGAAAGTTTGCTTCCTACTCGTCATGGGGCCAGGGCGTCACAACCACCGCGGTAGGTGGACCATTCACGGAGCGGAACATATCTGACGGAAAAATCGGCAGTACCCAGGGCACCTCTTATTCCGCCCCCATCGTTGCTGCTGCTCTCGCCCAGCGCGCGCAAAGTGGCCCAACGCCACCTCAAACCAGCTCCTACAGCTACTCGTCAACACGGCTGTCGGTCACGAAAACGGTTGGAATCAGTACGGCGGATACGGAGCAGCAAACCTCGGTGGAATGCTCAACACCGACCCGAGCCAGTACCCCGATGAAAACCCCCTAGCCGACAAGGGCGGCGGTACCAGCCCCACCCCTGCGGAGGTGCAGCAGTACGCCGACGGCCTCGTCGATCCTTCTGAGATCGCCTACGACAATTCCTACGCCTACCGCGGCCTCGACGAATCACAGATCACCAACAAAGACAACACCTACCCCATCCACTTGGGAACGAGCCCACGCTTCCACAGGCAATAGCCACACGATGGAGTGTGAGGGGCGCTGGAGAACACTCCAGCGCCCCTCTTTTTCGTCGCTTGCTTCGTAGTCGCGTTGACACCAGCGATCGGGCTTAGTCCTCCGAGGCCTCGACAATGTCGAGGACCGCGCGCACCTGCTCGACGGTGAACTGTCCGGGAGCGCTGCCTTCCCAGCCGGGCAGGGTCGCGAAGGTGGCCGCGGATCCGAGGGCGGAGCCGACCAGGCGCGTGGGTGCGCCGTGTTCCCCCATAGAGATGCCGATGACGGGACGGTCGTATGCCTCGCGCGCCCACGCCTGCGCGGCCAGCACGCGGGCCGCATCCGTGGCGCTGTTCGCCATGCACGCGAACTTGAGGACGTCGGCGCCCGCGTAGTTCATGGCCGCGAGCACCTCGGCGAGCTGTTCGTCGCCGGGAGTCCCCTCAAAATCGTGGAAGGAGGCGACGACGATCGCCCCGGCCTCGTGCACCTCATCGATGAGCGCGGAGGACCCATCGCGCGAGATCTCCACGTCCACACCGCCCGCGAAGGACGCAAGCCGACGCACGAGGGCGCAGTATTCCTCGTCGTCCAGGTAGGCCTCGCCGCCCTCGACCGACGTGCGGATGGTCGCCAACACCGGCAGCGGAGAAGAATCCGCGACGTAGCGGGCCATGCGCGCCAGGTCCTCCTCCACGTCGGAGGCGGACACGAAGTGGGCGCCGACCAGAGAGGTCAGGAAGGTGTCGGCCCTCCACTCGACGATGTCCGCGCGGCACGAGGCCATTGCCTGAACTTGCCCGATGAGGGACTGTGAGTCCCCACGAACGGGAACGATGACCTGGGTACGTCCCCCGAGCGTCGCCTTCTTGGCGGCTCGCCCGATGGTGACGAGTCCGGGCGCAGGGTCGGGGTCGGGCGCAGATGGGTGAGGCATGATTCCTTCGCTTAGTATCCGATTTCTGCCAGGTGCAGGCGATCTCGTTCGCTCTGCGTGAGGTAGGGGTGGTCCAGCCAGCCGTCGGGCAGGTGGGGTGTCTTTTCGCCGCCTGCTCGGCCGCGCGGTCCGCGTGCGGCGGGCGGGAAGGCCTGGTCGAGGTCGAGGTCCGCGAGGCGCTCGTGGAGCTCCTGGAGGGTCGAGACCATGGACAGGGCGTGGCGCTGGGGGCCGCCGACGGCGAATCCGCGCAGGTACCAGCCGATGTGCTTGCGCATCTCGCGCAGCGCGCGCCCCTCGTCGCCCTGGTCGACGACGCACCAGGCGGCGTGGCGCTCGATGACGGAGACGACCTCGGCGAGGCTGGGGCCGGGTGGGATGGACCCGCCGTGGTAGGCGGCGACGATGTCGCGGAAGATCCAGGGGCGTCCCTGAGCGCCGCGCCCGACGCTGATGCCGTCGCAGCCCGTCTGTTCCAGCATGGCCAGGGCGTCGGCAGCCTCGAAGACGTCGCCGTTACCGAAGACGGGGATGTCGAGCAGGTCCTTCAGGCGTGCAATTTCGTCCCAGTGGGCCTGGCCCGCGTAGTGCTGGTTCTGCGTGCGCGCGTGCAGGGTGAGCGCGGCGGCGCCGAGCTTTTGCGCACTCAGGGCGGCGTCCGTCGCGGTCTCGTGCTCGGAGTCGATGCCGATACGGATCTTGACGGTCACGGGGATCTCGCGACCCGCGCGCTCCCCGGCCTCGTTGCAGGCGCGCACGACGGCGCCCACAAGGTCAGAGAACAGGTCGCGCTTCCAGGGCAAGGCCGCTCCCCCGCCCTTCTTCGTCACCTTGGGGACGGGGCACCCGAAGTTCAGGTCGATGTGGTCGGTGAGGTCGCGCTCGACGAGCATCGTCGCGGCCTTCGCCATGACGGCGGGGTTGACGCCGTAGAGCTGCAGGGAGCGCACGCGCTCGGCGGGGTCGGGGCGCACCATCTCCAGGGTGCGCTCATTCTCCTCGACGAGGGCGCGGCTGGTCACCATCTCGGTGACGTACAGGCCAGCGGGCGCATCCACGCGCGGGATGGCGACGTGGCGCGGCTCGCTGGAGCTTTCGCCGGGCGCCTTCGGGGACGAGGCCGTGGCCTCCTTCCCCGACTCGGCGGCCCACGAGGGGATGCCGACGGGTCGCAGGTGGTCGGGCAGGCCCGACTCGCCCATGATGCGGCACAGGCGTCGGAAGGGCACGTCCGTCACCCCGGCCATGGGGGCCAGGACGACGGGTGTCCACAGGCGCAGCGGCCCCACGCGAAGAGGGGCCGCTGCGGATGTTGAGGCTATCTGCAAGTCAGCAGCCCAGGCGTTCGATCAGGTACGACTTGACCTTGTCGAGCGGGATGCGCACCTGCTCCATCGTGTCACGCTCACGGATGGTGACGGCGTGGTCCTCGATCGAGTCGAAGTCGTAGGTGATGCAGAAGGGCGTGCCGATCTCGTCCTGGCGACGGTAGCGGCGGCCAACGGCGCCGGCGTCGTCGTAGTCGACGTTCCAGATGCCGCGCAGCTCGTCGGCCAGCTCCTGGGCGGGGCCGGTCAGTTCGGGCTTGCGGGACAGGGGCAGGACAGCGGCCTTGACTGGGGCCAGGCGCGGGTCCAGCTTGAGCACGACGCGCTTGTCGACGCCGCCCTTGGCGTTGGGGGCCTCGTCCTCGTGGTAGGCCTCGATGAGGAAGGCCATGAGGGAACGGGTCAGGCCGGCCGAGGGCTCGATGACGTAGGGGGTCCAACGTTCCTTGGTGTTCGGGTCGAAGTAGTCGAGCTTCGCGCCGGAGGCCTCGGAGTGGACGGTCAGGTCGTAGTCGGTGCGGTTGGCGATGCCTTCGAGCTCGCCCCACTCGCTGCCCTGGAAGCCGAAGCGGTATTCCAGGTCGACGGTTCGCTTGGAGTAGTGCGAGAGCTTCTCCTGCGGGTGCTCGTACTCGCGCAGGTTCTCCGGGTCGATACCCAGGTCGACGTACCAGGCCTTGCGGTAGTCGATCCAGTACTGGTGCCATTCCTCATCGGTGCCGGGCTCGCAGAAGAACTCGAGTTCCATCTGCTCGAACTCGCGGGTACGGAAGATGAAGTTGCCGGGCGTGATCTCGTTGCGGAAGGACTTGCCGATCTGGCCGATGCCGAACGGCGGCTTCTTGCGCGCGGCGTTCATGACGTTCGCGTAGTTGACGAAGATGCCCTGGGCCGTCTCGGGGCGCAGGTAGTGCAGGCCAGCCTCGTCGTCGACGGGGCCCAGGTAGGTCTTGAGCAGGCCGGAGAAGGCGCGGGGCTCGGTCCACTGGCCGCGCACGCCACAGTTGGGGCACGCGATGTCGGCGGTGGTCAGCGAGGACTCTTCGACGCCCTTCTTTTCGGCGAGCTCTTCGATGAGCTGGTCCTCGCGGGCGCGCTTGTGGCAGTTGAGGCACTCGATGAGCGGGTCGGTGAAGGCCTTGACGTGACCGGAGGCAACCCACACTTCGCGCGGGAGGATGACGGAGGAGTCGAGGCCGACGACGTCGGCGCGGCGGCGGACCATGGCGTTCCACCAGGCGCGCTTGATGTTTTCCTTCAGTTCCACGCCGAGCGGGCCGTAGTCCCACGCGGAGCGGGTGCCACCGTAGATGTCACCGCAGGGGAAGACGAAGCCGCGGCGCTTGGCCAGGCTGATCACGTTGTCGAGGCGGGAGGGTCCCTTAGCCACTTGTCACTCCTTGAGTATTTGGGGCACGACTGGCTGTCGTGTCGCCATCGATACTAGCCGATAACTACTGTTTCGGGCGCCTCCGGGCCCTTGCTGGCTCATGGATCCCACCACAGGTGCGCGCACATTGTTCCGGCTGGGCCTCACGGCGCGCTTCACCGGTTCCGCTTCACCGGGTGCGCTTCGCCCAGCTCGCTCGCGGATAGGTAATGCAGATCTGGATAGGTTATGCAGATCCGGATAGGTCATTAACGGCTCTTCCGAGTTGAGTGTGGGTGACCGGGTGTTGGTCGGGGGTTGCGGGTAGAGGTCGAGGTCCTTGATGATGAGCGGACTTCTACCCCGCTGTCGTCAAGGACCTCGACAATGTCTCACCCTACCTGCTGCTGCTCTGCCTCGCTTGATCGTTGTGATCGGTGTGATCTGCTCGTCGGTTTGGAGGGCTTCCATCTGATGAGCGTGGCTCGCACCCCAGATGCTCTGATGCTCGACATAGAGTCCTGTGATCGCTGTGCTGGCTGCCCTGGGTGCGGGGTGATCGCTCAAGGCCACGGGCGCGTGGTGGTGGAGGTGATCGACGCGCCCTGGGCCGGGGTCCCGGCAAGGTTCCGGTGGTTTAAGCGGCGCTGGATATGCCGCGAACACACCTGCCAGACGGTGACATTCCTGGAACATGACGAGCGGGTGTGCGCCCCCAGGGCGCGTCTGGGCGCCCGGGCGATCCGCTGGGCGATCCGACAGTTGCGCTTCGAAGGAGCCAGCATTGCAGGATTGGCCGCCAGTTAGGAACCACGTGGAATACCGTGTGGTCCCATATCAAGCCGTGCCTGCAAGCCGCGTCTGATGACCCCGCCCGTTTCGCAGGGGTGCAGTATTGGGGGTTGATGAGCACGTGTGGCACCACCAGGATCGACGCCGACGGGGCCCCCGTGAGCTCACTGGCATCGTAGACCTGACGCGAGGGGAGGATCATCCCACCGGCCCGCTTGTTGGACCTGGTCCCAGGCAGGTCTGGCACCGTGTACAAGAACTGGCTTGAAGAGCGCGGCGAAGACTTCCGCTCCGGTATCAGATCGCGACACTGGACCCCTTCCAAGGATATAAAAACGCCATTTGACGACCAGCTCCAAGACGCCACCAGCGTCCTCGAT
>CAKMQM010000183.1:0-4833 GCA_927911615.1 uncultured Xylanimonas sp. | reverse complement strand
GTTCTCGATGGACCGCCCCATCTTCGGCAACCTCGTCGCCCGTTGATGGCGCGCCTGCGGGCGCAACACACCAAGTGCCGGACACCCTCGGGTGCCCGGGCACATTTGTGTCCGCGGTCCTTCTCAGCCGCGCAGGTACTCCACGATGTGAGGCATGAGGGCGCGGAAGGCGATGCCGCGGTGGCTGATCGCGTTCTTCTGTTCCGCACTCATCTGAGCGGTCGTGACCTCGAAGCCCTCGGGGACAAAGATCGGGTCGTAGCCGAACCCGCCGTCGCCGCGAGGGGAACGCGTCAGGATGCCGCGCACCTCGCCGCGCTCGACGAACTCGCGACCGTCCGGGGTCACGAGGACAGCGGCCGACACGAAGGCCGCACCACGGTGGCGGTCGGGCACATCGGAGAGCTGATCGATGAGCAGGCGTAGATTCGCCGCATCATCACCGTGGGAGCCGGCCCAGCGCGCAGAGAAGATGCCGGGCGCCCGCCCAGAACGTCCACCGTGATACCGGAGTCGTCGGCGATGGCAGCCAGGCCGGTGGCGCGAGCCAGCGCGTGGGCCTTGATGAGGGAGTTCTCCTCGAAGGTCACACCGTCCTCGACCGGCGAAGCCACGTCGAAATCGCTCATGCGCGCCACGCAGCCGGCCTCGAAGCCCTCCCATGCGGGGGCCAGGATGGCCTCGAGCTCGCTGACCTTGTGCGCGTTGGAGGTCGCGAAGACCAGACGCGCGCTCACGGACGCACCTCGACGCGCTCCATGAGGGGAGCCTCGAGCGCCAGCTTCTGTGCCTCCGCGAGCCGGGCGTTACCCAGGGTTGCCAGGTCCAGCAGCTCGCCCAGTTCATCGCGGTTGAAGGGGGCGTGCTCGGCGGTGCCCTGCACCTCGATGAAGCGGCCATCGCCCGTCTGGACGACGTTCATGTCGGTTTCGGCGCGCACGTCCTCGACGTAGGGCAGGTCCAGCATCGGGGTGCCGTCGATGACGCCCACGGAGATCGCGGAGATCGAGTCGGTGAGGACCTTGGCGGAGGGCTTGAGGATGCCCTGCTCCTTCGCCCAGCTCACGGCGTCGGCGAGGGCCACGTAGGCGCCCGTGATCGCCGCGGTGCGGGTGCCGCCGTCGGCTCGCAGCACGTCGCAGTCCAGAACGATCGTGTTCTCGCCGAGCGCGGAGACGTCGACGATGCCGCGCAGGGAGCGGCCGATGAGGCGCGAGATCTCCTGTGTGCGGCCGCCCACCTTGCCCTTGACGGACTCACGTGAGGAGCGCTGCTCGGTCGCACGCGGGAGATCGAGTACTCGCCGGTGACCCAGCCTTCGCCGGAGTCGCGCTTCCAACGCGGCACACCTTCGGTGAAAGACGCAACACACAGGACGCGGGTGTTGCCGAACTCGATGAGGACGGAACCCTCACCGGTGCCCGACCAACCGCGGGTAATGGAGACGGGACGGAGCTGGGAGGGGGTGCGCCCATCGGCGCGCAGGGGAGTATTTGTCATAGTGCCTAGGGTAGCCCACCGCGTTACCGTGGAGTTATGAGTCTTGATCTACCTCTCGTCCGCGGTCACGTCGACCCGGCCGTCGCTCTGCGTGAATCCGTGGCTCCCGTCGCCCTGGTGCGCGCCGGTGAGGCCGATGTCATTCTCGTGGACGGCGCCGGCTTCGTTCTCCTTGACGAGGTTGAGACATCCTCCTCGGGAGCCCTGTCCTCGGCGCCTGAGTGGGGACGAGGCCGTGCGTGCTACCGAGGGAGGGACGGCCTCGTACATCGGGGTCGCGCAGGGACGCTCCGTCGTCGCGATCGAGACGAGTCGGGACGAGGCCCGGGGCCGCTGGGAGCACCTGCGCGCGGTCGGGTGGCAGCTTGACGGTGACGACGCGGCCCTGGCGCTGACTGCGCTCGCGCTTGCGGGCTGGCACGCCAACTACCGATTCTGCCCGCGCTGTGGGCGCCCGTGCAGCTGGTGTCCGGCGGATGGGCCGCGCGATGCGAGACGTGCGATCGGCTTGAATACCCGCGCCAGGACCCGGCAATCATCGTCCTCGTCCAGGATCATGACGGGCGCGTTCTCCTGGCGCACAACGCCCTGTGGCGGCCCGGCTTCGTGTCGATCATCGCCGGCTATGTCGAGGCCGGGGAGTCCCCGGACGTCACGGTTGCCCGCGAGGTCGCCGAGGAGGTGGGCGTCGAGATTGAGACGCCTACCTACGTCGCGACGCAGCCGTGGCCCTTCGGGCGTTCGCAGATGATGGGATATCGGGCTCGCACGGCCTCGCCGCGCCCCACCCCGCAGGCGGACGGCGTGGAGATCGAGTGGGCGCGCTTCTACAGTCGCGAAGAGCTGACACGTGCGCTTGAATCTGGGGAGATCAGCGCCCCCCGGTCGTGCCTCGATCGCCTACGCGCTGCTGCGGGAGTGGTACGGCGAGGAGCTACCGAGCGGCCCGGACGGCGCGGGACGCAACTGAGCGTGGGCGATGGAACAATGGGGACCATGAACCCCGAGGAACTGCTGGAGGCACTGGACCCCGATCAGCGCGCCGTCGCCACGCAGGTGGCGGGCCCGCTCGCCGTCCTGGCGGGCGCGGGCACCGGCAAGACCCGTGCGATCACGTACCGCATCGCGTACGGGGCGGCCGTCGGCGCCTTCGACCCATCCAACGTGCTCGCCGTGACCTTCACGCAGCGTGCGGCCTTCGAGATGCGCCACCGCCTCGCCCAGCTGGGGTTCCCAAGGCTCAGGCACGCACCTTCCACTCCGCGGCACTGCGCCAGCTGCGCCATTTTTGGCCCACCGTCGTGGGCGGTCCGCTGCCCGACGTCATTCCGCACAAGGCCTCCCTCGTTGCGGCCTCCGCAGCGCGCCTGGGGATCACGATTGACCGCACGAACGTGCGCGACATTGCAGCCGAGGTTGAATGGGCCAAGGTGTCGATGATCGATGCCGCACACTACGCCTCGCGCGTGGCTCGCCTGCGCCGCGACGTGCCCGCCGGGTTGGATGCGGGCGACATGGCGCGCCTCCTCGACGTGTACGAGGACGCGAAGAACGAACGCGGTGTCATTGATTTCGAGGACATCCTCATTTATCTGTGCGGCATGCTGCAGGAACGTGCCGACGTCGCCTCGATCGTGCGCAAGCAGTACCGCTCCTTCGTGGTCGATGAGTTCCAGGACGTCAACCTCCTCCAGGCTCGCCTGCTCGACCTGTGGCTGGGTGGGCGCCACGACGTGTGCGTCGTCGGCGACGTCGCGCAGACGATCTACTCCTTTACGGGCGCGTCCCCGGACTACCTGACCGGTTTCGGACGCAAGCATCCGGGCGCACGCATCGTCGAGCTGACCCGCGACTACCGTTCGACCCCGCAGATCGTGAGCTTGGCGAACGACGTCCTGGCGCGCTCGAGCCAGCGTGAGGGCACGGTGCGCCTGTCCAGCCAGCGCGACGGCGGCGCCCAGGTCGCCTACCGCACCTACGATGACGATCGGGCCGAGGCCGAGGGCGTTGCAGCCTCGATCGCGGACCTCATCGCGGGCGGTATGGCGCCTCACTCGATCGCAGTCCTCATGCGTACGAACGGCCAGTCCCAGGCCTTCGAAGAGGCCCTGGGGGCGCGCGGTATTCCCGTCGCCGTCGCCGGGGGAAAGCCCTTCTTTGCGCGTGACGACGTGCGTACCGCAATCTCGCGCCTGCGGGCCGCGGCGGCGGCCGCCACCGACGACGGTAGCGTGGGCGAGATCGTCCGTGACGTCCTCTCGGGCGTCGGCTGGGCACCCGAGGCGCCCTCCGGTCAGGCGGGATCCGAGCGTTGGTCCAACATGAACGCGATCGTCGGCTGGGCGGACGACAGCGAGGCGGAGACGCTCGCCGCCTTCGTGGCGGAGCTCGACGAACGCGTCGCCTACCAGGTCGAACCGGACAAGGCCGGCGTCGAGCTGGCCACGATCCACGCGGCGAAGGGCCTCGAATGGGACGCCGTCTTCCTCGTCGGCGTCGCCGAAGGCCTCCTGCCGATCTCGTACGCAAAGACCGCGGCCGCACGCGAGGAGGAGCGTCGCCTGCTGTACGTGGCCGTCACCCGTGCCCGCGACCTGCTGACCCTGTCGTGGGCGCGCTCGCGGGGCGCGGACGGGCGCGGCAAACGCAAGCGCAGTCGCCTGCTCGACGGTATCTGGCCCGAGGAAGTGGGCGTGGGCGCGCCGAAGAAGAGGGCGCGTGCCTCCACGCGCGCCCTCAACCAGGCCTTCGAGGAGGAGGCCTCGCCCCAGGCGATCGAGCTCTTCGGGCGCCTCAAGGCGTGGCGTCTCGAGGTCTCGCGTCAGGCGGGCGTGCCGCCTTTCGCCGTGTTTACCGATCAGACCCTGCGAGACATTGCCCAGGCCATGCCAAAGAACACGACGCAGCTGCGCGTTATCCGTGGCATCGGTGACGTGAAGGTGCAACGCTTTGCCGCCCCGGTGCTCGCACTGGTGCGCGGCGAAGAGGTCATCGTCGACGAAGGGCCTGAGCTAGCAGGCGACGCCGTCGATGCCGCAGACGCATTCGTGGGCGCCGATCGCGCGTTCGACGGTGATGGTTCCGTCCTCGTCGACCGTGGCGATCTCGGCGCACAGGTGCGGGGTGAGTGCCCCTGAGGCGAAGTCGCGCAGCAGGCGGGCAATCCGCAGGGCGGACGCGAAGTGTGCCAGCTGGGGGAGTGGCCCGAGTGGCCACTGGGCGAGTTCTCGCAGGTGGGTGAGGTGGTAGGGGTCCTGCTCGGCTCGCGCGTGCTCGATGCAGTGGAAGCATGGCGTGGAGCCGGGAATGACGAACGGCCCAATCTCGTAGGAG